>CAJJNQ010000010.1 GCA_905193155.1 uncultured Christensenella sp. | reverse complement strand
CACCCCATTCGTTAGTAGTATACCATACTGTCTAACAAATGGGGTGCGGTTCATAGTCCGCGCCCGTCTTTTCCCCGCTTTATGCGGCTATTCGATCACCGCGCTGGCCATCAGCGCTTCCTGCTCCGTATTGACGACGCTCGTGGCCGCCAGCGTCTCGGTTTCAAGCTGGAAATCCTCGCCATCGACTTGCAGCTTGACTTCTTTTACGCCGTCGAACTGCGAACAGGTCAGCACCAGCGCCTTGACTGCTGCCGCGCCGCCGTCCGCCTGATCGACCACCTGCTTGAACTCTTTGCTCATGTTGATGGTGACGACGCCGTCCTTCTGTTTGACGGAAATCAGCCCCACGCCACGCGGGAGACAGCCCGCAAGACCGGAATCCTCTTTCGGACCCTTCAGCAGTTCCAGCACCGCAGTATCCACATCGGGATTGGAGAACACCGTGCGCGTCACGGGCACCATGCAGCCGCTGGCTTCACTTTCGAAGAACACCTGCACGGCGCTCGAACCGTTGAGATCGGTATCTGCCGAGACCGATTCGATGTTCAGATCCGCGCGGGTGAGCGGCGCGCCGACGTTGGTGCCATGGGTGAGTTGATCGACCTGCTCGCCGTCCACCAGCAGCTGCACCTCCTCGATGGAATCGAATTCGGTCAGCGCACTGACGATGGCGCAGACCATCGCGTTCTCTTCCTCGGCGTCCACGCATTTCATGCACTCGTCGGAAAGCGATACCTTAGCCGTTTGCCCGATGATATCCATGTCCACCTGCAAGCCCTCCGGCAGTGCTGTAAGCAAGCCGAGCCGCGCCGCCTGCAAATCGTTTTCCTCTGAAGAAACCATCTGCTTCAGCGTCGCCTTGGCGATTCCCTCTTCCCAGGGAATCTCGCAATTCACCGGTACGAGATAGCCCATCAAATCCTTATAATAGAGCGTAACTTCGCGTGTCGAGCCGTTGTCCTCCAAAGAGGCTTGCAGCTCTGCCGCGGTGGGCACCTGCTCGACGGGTTCCTCCAGAGGAATCGGTTTGCCTGAGCACCCGGCGCTCAGGGCGAGCACCAGCGCCAGCATCAGCAGAAAGATGACCTTGCTTGTTTTCATAACCAACTGCGCCTCCTTGCAACGTTTCACTTACGCAGTTCATGGTATGCTTCCGCGAGGCCGCCTATGCCGTTTTCCCTCGGCGTTTATTTTTGTTCCATCCTGATGCGAATCCCGTTCAACAGTTTCCCGCTTTGCGGAACCGCGTTTCAGAAACGCCGATTTTTCGGGACAAAAAAAGGTCCCCGCTTCGATACCGATTGTATCGAGCGGGGCAGTGGGGGGTGGCTCAATAAAGACCGTTTCACAGAACGATATTATAATAACATATCCAGAAAAAAAGTCAAGCCTAATTTCTTGATTAAATCGCTATTTTACAAAAAAACGTTGAATGAAAAGCCGATTTTAAGAAATTTTCGAATATGTTCTGACATAAGATCTTTTGTTTTTAAGTCTGTTGTTCCGGATTGCTGCATAAAATGGCCGAGAAAGGATGTGCCGCCATGAAACGCCGCCGGGCTCTCGCAGGAATATTTACGCTGACGCTCTCCTCCTTTGCGCTGCGCGGTGCCGGGCTGCTCTTTCGTCTCGCGTTGACTGATCGCCTTGGCGCAGAGGGAATGGGGATTTATCAGCTCATTTCCACCGTCGATCTCTTTTGTTCTCTGCTAACTTGTGCCGGAATTCCGCTCACCGTCAGCCGCCTTTGCGCAGAGCGCCGTTCTCAGGCGCGCTCCGTTGTGCAGCAGGCTTGTTTTTACGGTGCGGCAATGGGGCTGCTTCCTGCAATGGCTCTCTTCCTCTTCTCCGATTCTCTAGCACTTCATCTATTGGGCGACATCCGAACGGCAGCGGCGCTGCGCTGGATTGCGCCGTCACTCCCGTTGCTGGGTATTTCCGCTGCTCTGCGCGGTGTTTTTCTCTCGCGTGGCAAGGTGCTTGTTCCAACACTCACCGAGGCCGTCGATCAGGCCGTGCGCATTGGGCTGGGTTTGCTTCTCCTGGGACGATGTGAAGGCGATCTGAGCATGCAGTGCGCCGCTGTGTTTTTCGCCTCCTCTGCCGCGGAGTTGATCTCTCTGTTGGCATTGACCGGCGCATATCTCCGCTGCCGAGAGCCGCCCGGAGAGCCTGCACCGCACTCACTCTTGTTGGACAGCGTCCTACCCATCTGGCTTGGCGCACTGCTCAGCGGCGGCGTTCACTCTTTGGAGAATCTGCTGCTCCCCGCTCTGCTGCGGCAGGCGGGTGCTTCTGCCGCGCAAGCGTTGGCGCAGTATGGGTTGCTTTCGGGGCTCGTCATGCCCCTGCTGATGTTTCCGGCGGCATTGCCCGCCGCCATCGGCACGCTGATGCTGCCGCGCCTGGCGCAGGCCAACGCACAGGACGAAAAACACCGTGTGCGCACCCTGGTTGAACAAGCATTGACAGCGTCGCTTTGGATCGGACTGCTGTGCTGCGGCGGTTCTCTGCTGCTGGGGCCGAGTGTGCTGCGTTTCTATTATCATGAACCCGCAGCGGTCGGGCTGCTGATGCTGCTCAGTCCCCTCCTGCCGCTGCACAGTCTCGATCACATCAGCGACGTACTGCTCAAAGCGCTGGGAAAGCAGCGGGTTGCGCTGGGCATTGAGTTTGCGGACTCTCTGCTGCGGATCGGCGGCATCCTGCTGCTCGTGCCGCGTGCGGGAATGCGAGGCGTTCTGTTGACGCTTTACCTCTCCGCCGTGCTCTGCGTCTTGGGACGGCTGCACCCGTTGATGCGCGCAGCGGGACTGCAGCGCGGCATATTGCTCCGTGCGCTCTGCCTGCCCTTTCTTCTGTGCCCGCAGTGGTTGCGCAAAAAGCGCCTTTCCTGCTGAAAACAGGAAAGGCGCTTTTCTTGTTTTACTTTTTGCCGCCTGCGATGCGGATGCAGCGCTGGTGATCGGGGTCCTTGATGTTGGTACCGTGTGTACGGCTGTTGAGGAAGTGGATGCAGACCTGGCCGTCCATACCGTTGTTGCGGATGGTCTGCTGGCCGTGCGGCTCGCCGTAGAGCGACGCAGCATACCAGGTTCCCTTGATCTTGACGAGCAGCGGCCGGCGCTGCCAGGTCCATCTGCCGCCCATGGACTTCTTCATCTTAGCGGTATCATCCTTGGTTTTAGGCTCAACGTCCATGTGGTTATGACCACCCATGCGGTAGCAGGTATAGGTGATCCCGGTATAGAAATCCTTGACCGTGAAGGTCGATCCGCGCGGTGCGAGACGGTTGATCTTCGACCATTCCTTGATCACGCCATACTTGGAGGAAGAAGTGTCCTTGCCGCTAGACTTGGTCGGCTTGGGTGTGGGCTTCGGGGTCGGAGTCGGCGTGGGGGTCGGAATTCGGCGGTTGTACAGCGAGCGGGTCGCACCATTAGCGTAAAGCATTTCAGCTGTCATGCCGCCGACCACACCGTCCTGCTTAAGCTTATTGTCCTCCTGAAAATCGCGCACCGCCTGCGCCGTGAGACTGCCGAAATCACCGGTGATTTTATAGTTATAATAGCCCAAATCGCGCAGACGCATCTGTAAAGAGATCACGTCATCGCCGGAATCCCCGTCCTTGAGCACAAGATCCGCATAAGGATTGACGGGTTCGGGCGTTTTGGTCAGCGCAATGGTGGGCGACGGCGATTCGCTGTCCGCAGCGGATTCCGCCGCGCTTTGAGAAGGCGCAAGCGTAGGCTCCGCATAAGCGTTTTGCACAAAGGCCGAAAGCCCCGCCGCCAGGCACACGCAAGCCACCGCTCCACGGTAAAGTCTGCGCAGATTCCATCGTTTCAAAATGCTGTCACTCCCATAAACAAGTTCCTACATTTCTATTTTACCAGAGAATCCTTTTTTGTAAAGAGCGGCGAGGAAATCTATACAACTCAGCAATCATTTTCCGCATGAAAAACGAGCGGCTCCGACTTGCAGAACCGCTCGTTTTTTTCATGTAGAAAATCAGCGCATCAGCTGATAGATCTTCAGGCAGTCGTCGCGGGTGAGCTTGACGAACTGGCCGGTGGTGCCGTCTGCGCCGCGCTTGACCTTGTCCGCCAGCACGTCCAGCTTATCCTCCGGCACACCCAGCTCAGAGAGCGTCGTGGGCATCCCGATGGACTTGAAGAACGCGCGCAGCGCCGCAATCCCCTTGAGCGCCGTCTCTTCGGGATGGAAGAAATCCATCTCCACCCCCATGACCTCCACCGCAAAGCGGCAGAAGCGCTGCACATCGTGCTTGTAGACATAGGTCATCCACGCGGGGAATGCCACCGCCAGCGCCGCGCCGTGGGTCGCGTCATACATGCCGCTCAGCTCATGAGAAAGCTGATGGCTGGACCAATCGCCCACGCGGAAGCAGGAGAGGAAATCGTTGTGCGCCACTGTGGAAGCCCACATCATCTCAGCACGAGCAACGTAATTATCGGGTTCCTTCATCGCGACCGGCGCCTGACGGATGATGGTCTTGAGTACACTTTCGCACAGGCGGTCGGTCATATCCACATCGGGTTCATTGGTGAAATAGCGCTCCATGATGTGCGCCATGATATCGGTTGCGCCCGCCGCAGTCTGATAGGCCGGCAGGGAATACGTCAGTTCCGGGTTGTAGATGGCAAACGCCGGGCGGGTCAAGTCGCAGCCCAGGCCGCGCTTGATCCAGCCGTCCTCATTGGTGATGACGGAGGAATTGCTGCCCTCGGAACCCGCAGCGGGGATGGTCAGCACCACGCCCACGGGCATGGCCTTTTTCGGCACTGCCTTGCCGCAGTAGAAATCCCAAACATCGCCGTCGTACACCGCACCCACGGCCGTTGCCTTGGTCGAATCAATGGCAGAGCCGCCGCCCACCGCCAGCAGATAGTCGATCTTCTGCTCGCGGACAATCTCTATCGCCTTGCGCACCAGGCTCAGGTGCGGATTGGGCTGCACACCGCCCAGTTCGAACAGTTCGATGCCCTCGTCGCGGATCGCCTTGACCACACGGTCATACAGGCCGCTCTTTTTGATGGAGCCGCCGCCATACTGCATCAACACACGGGTCGCGCCTGCGTTTTTGAGCGTCTTGCCCACTTCCAGCTCAGTGTTCTTGCCAAAGATCACGCGCGTGGGCGCGCAATAGTTAAAATCCTTCATGTGAAACGATCTCCTTTTTTTGTCAGAGAAGGCTGACCTCGCGGCCATCCTCCTTGGAGGACTGATAAACGCCCTTGAGGAGCTTGAGCACCGGCAAAGCGGACTGACCGTCAATCCAGAAGGGACGTTTCTCCTCCACTGCCCGATAGAAGTCCCGAATCAGAATCTCATGGCCGGTTCCCCAGTAGGCCTTCGCGCCGGACGCCGCCGACGTGCACAGGGTCGTGATGCGGCCGTCCTTGTTGAGATAGAGCGTCTCCGCATCGGTCTTGAGGATCGCCTTTTCAAACACCAGCTCAATCTCGACCGGACGGTCGATCCCGAAGGTATTGGTGCAGTAGAAATTCGCCTTCAGGCCGTTTTCAAAGCGGATCAGGCCGTGCGCCGTGTCCTCCACCTCAATGGTGTCATAGAGCTCATCCGTGGACACCTTGCCGCGCACCGAGACGGGCTTGCCCGCAAAGTACAACAGCAGATCCAGCGTATGGATCGCCTGATTGATCAGCACGCCGCCGCCCTCGGTAGCGAATTTTCCGCGCCAGCCGCTGGAGATGTAGTATTCCGGCGTGCGGTGCCAGTTGACAGCCGCGCGCAGCGCCAGCAGCTTTCCGTAGCGCCCGTCCGCAATCGACTGGCGGATGATCTGTGAAGCTTCATTATAGCGATTCTGGAACACGACGCCCAGGCGGCCGCCCGAATGACGGATCATTTCCTCCGCGTCGGCAACCTCGCTGGCCATGGGCTTTTCGGTCAGCACACGCTTGCCCGCATCGAGCAGCGCAATGGCCATTGGCGCATGCAGATAGTGTGGCGTGCAGATGTGCACCACGTCAATATCGTCACGGGTGATGAATTCCTTCCAATCAGTTGTGTAGGCGCACCCGAAGGCCTCCGCTCTGGCCTTGGCGCGATCCTCTTTGATATCGGCAACGCAGACGAGCTCCACGTTGTCCATCTTGCTCAGCGCGGTCAGATGTACCTGGGAAATGCCGCCGCAGCCGATGACGGCGGTGCGAATTTTACTCATAACGCTTCCCCCTCTTTCAGGTTCTGTCCAACTCAGGGTTCCAGGTTTTTCGACGAAAAGGCGTGCAGGCCGATGCCCGCCGCCACGGCGAGGTTCAGGCTGTCGATCTCGTAGCTGTGGGCGATGATGACGCCGTTTCCGAAGTCCTCCAATTCCTTGGGCAGACCGGAGGCTTCATTGCCGAACACGAGCGAAAAGGGCGTTTGCGCCTTTTGCCCCTGATCGGTCAGCTTTTCGGCATTGCGCAGGCGGAATAGATAGAACTCCCTCGCGCCCGCCGCGGCAAGGTAGTCGTCAAAGGTATTGTAGCGAACGATATTCAGGTGGAACGCCGCGCCCATCGACGCACGGATCACGCGCGGATCGAAAGGATCGACACCGGGACGGATGATCGCAACATTTTTGAAGCCGAAGCCCAGCGCGCTGCGCAGGATGGTTCCGGCATTGCCTACGTCCGAAGGGTTGTGCAGCACCACATGGTTCGCCACAGGATCAAGTGAGCAGGCGTACTTGTTCAGCACCGTCACAACCCAGCTGTTCTCCTTGCCCGATATGCGCTCCACCGCACGGGGCGCTTCCTCCACCGGCACGTTCATGCCGCGGCAGGCCTCGATAAGCTTGTTGACCCCCGCGTTTTGATACCCTGCGGGCGAAACCAGCAGGCAGCGTACGCTTTCCGGCCGCGCCGCCAGCAGCTCCATCGAGGGAAACACCCCGATTGCGTAAGTATGATTGTCGTTTTTATCGTAAGCGCCGTATCTGGGCATAGCGATCCTCCTGCTGGGTGTAGCTTTCTTAGATTTCCGCCAGCAATTCCTTCAAAGCATTGACCGCGACGGTGAACTTGTCCGCGCCGGTACCGGGGATGCTGTCGTTATTGGAAAGATGAGGCTCAATCGAAGCAAAGCCGTGGAAATCCGCCGCCTTGAGCTGCGAAAGAATCCACTTAACCTGACCGTCACCCTGTCCCGCGGGACGATGGGTATCGGCCACCTTGTCAAAGCCGCGGTCGAGCGCCGCGTGCTCCTTGGAGTAGACCGAATCCTTGATGTGCATATAGTGAATATAGGGCTTGAGCATCTCAAAAGCTGCCTTGTTATCCACGCCGCACTGCACGAAGTTGGAAGGATCGTAGGTGCAGAGGATGTCACCCGCAAAGGTCTTGAGAAGGTCGAGGCAGCGCTCCGGCGTATCACCGTAGATGAACTTCTCGTTCTCGTGCAGCAGCTGCACGCCGCTGCCGCGGTTGGCCTCCACCAGCGCGCTCATGCGCGCCATGACCTCGTCGCGCAGCTCCGCCGGGTTTTCATTTTCCGGAATGAAGAAGGAAAACAGGCGGATGTACTTCGTCTGCATCGCGTGTGCTACTTCGATCAGGCGCTTGAAGTTTTCCAGGTGCGGCGCAAAATCGTCGTGAATGCCGATCTTGCCGACAGGCGAACCGAGCGCGGACACGCCGAAGCCGCGATCCGCCATACGGGTGTGAACCACCCTAGCCTCTTCCGGCGTATAATCCGCGATGTTTTTGCCGTCAATGCCGCGGGTTTCGATGAAATGGATGCCCAGACCGTCCATGACCTCCATCTGACGATCGAGCGAAGCGTCGATCTCGTCGCCAAAACCGGTTAGTATGAATTCAGCCATTTTCTCTCCTCCTCACTTGTTCTTCATGTCGAGCATGAAACGGAAGGTCAGGTCGTCGAACTGCGGCAGGTATTCATGGCCGAAGTCGGGATAGAGAATATGCTCCTTTTCGCAGTTCAGCCGGTTATACGCCGCGTACTGCGTAGAGGGCGGGCAGACCTCGTCCATCAGGCCCGTGGCCATCATAACCTTGGACTTGACTCTGGGGGCAAGATTGCTCACGTCGATATACCCCAGTTTTTCAAAGATCGCATCCTCGCGGACGTGCAGCGGGTCATGGTGGCGGAAGAAGGAACGCAGCTCCTCATAGGCGCGCTGATCCAAATCCATGTCCCAGACGCGCTTATAGTCCGAAAGGAACGGATAGACCGGTGCGGCGCGGTTGATGCGCGGCTCCAGGCTGATACAGGCCATGGTCAGGCCGCCGCCCTGCGAACCGCCCATTGCGCCGACCTTGGTTTCATCGACATAGGGCAGATCCATCACGATACGCGCCAGCGCGACGGTATCGAGGAACACATTGCGGTAATGCAGCTTTTCCGGATCGGGATCATCCAGGCCGCGGATGATCATGCCGTTCATAGTCGTGCCGCGGTAAGCCGTCAGGTCTTCGGAGATACCGCCCTGGCCGCGGCAGTCGAGCGACGCCACGACAAAGCCCTCTCCGGCATAGCCCAGCTTGCTGGACCAATCGCCGCAATCGCCGGTGTAGCCATGGAACTGAAGCACAGCGGGCGCCTTGCCTTCCAGATAACGGGGCTTTAGGAATTTGGCGTGAACTCTGGAGCCGCCCACGCCGGTAAAGAACAGCTCAAAGCACTCAGCGCGCTCGGTCTGGAAATTGGCAGGGATGAACTCCACGTTCAAGTCCTGTTCGTCCAGATCCTTGAGTGCCTTGTCCCAATATTCGTCAAAATCGGCGGGACGAGGGCTGGAACCCATGTATTGTTCCAATTCGACAACAGGCATATCAATCAGCGGCATAAACTCATCCTCCTGATTTTCAGCTTTTTATGTTTTTAGTTTTCGAACGTCCAGGTGCGGGTCCACTCCTGAGACTGGCCGGGCTCGACATGAACCTGCACGAATACCTCGCAGCACATGCAGTGTTCCACGCCCCAAACCACAGCGTGCGCAGGCTTAAAATCGTCCTGCTCAGTGATGGAATGGGTAGAATTCTTGCTGGTCAGGCGATAGGAATAGGAATCAAAGTCCTCCTTGACGGTATCCAGGAAGGTCATGTAGGGTTCGGTAGGCAGTCGGTGCAGGCGCAGGCAATGCTCCTTGTCGTCGCCGTAGATATTATTGCCCAAGAATTTTCCGCCCTCCAGATTCTCAAATCCGGGCACGCTCATGGTATAATCGGGCGAAATCAGCTCGCCGTTCAGGGACAGGAAATTGTGGTTGTATTCCTGCGCGTCGATGGTGCGCTTGCCGTAGTTGGTCAGCTTGGTGTGGATGGTCATACGGTTGCCCTCGACCTTGACGGTCTTAACCTCGCGTCCCGCAAAGCCCTGGCACAGTGCCATATCGGTGGTAAAGGTGATGCTGTCGTCCTTGACATCCCAGATGGTCGGGAACGGGCGGCAAGGCTCGTTCACCATGAAATTGAAGGGCGCATCGGTCTTGAGCAGATAGCCGTTGCCCAAGCGGGGATATTCCTCACCCAAGCGGGCGGACTCATAGGCCTCGGAATGCTGATATTCGGAGCAAACGCCTGCGCCGTAGCTGGTGACGCGGCTGGGATCGCGCTGTTCGGGTTCGGCAAATTCCACCTCACCGTCGAGCGTGATGCGGTTGATAAAGCAGTTCCAGTTGAAACGGGTTCTTGCGTAGATTTTACTTCCGGGCTTGACGACCTGAATCTTCAGTCGGTCGGAGCCAATCGTCCAAAATTCAGCCATTGTACTACCCCTTTTCTTTTCTCATTCCGGCGTTGCGCCGAAATATTCTATGTTATATTTTAACACACAGCGTTCAGAATGAAAAGACGGCAGCAGACTTTGGCAACCGTTTTTTCACCAAACGATTGACGAATCTAACATTCTGTGGAATAATAATACACAAATAAACCCCATTGCTCCCTCGTTCCGCTGTGGCGGCGGTGCGTGAAAGAAAGCGTTTTTTGTGCAGGAAAATGAAACAGGAGGGGTACAAAATATGTCCTACATCCTCTTTACCGATTCCAACAGCGACATTCCTTTTCAGGAAGTAGATCGCTATGATTTGAAGATCGTTTATATGCCCTATTCCATCGACGGCAGCGACGAGGCCTCCGACCTTGGGCGCGGCGATGTGATTCCGAACTTCTACGCAGCGATGCGCGGCGGCAAGACCCCCACCACCTCGCTGCTGACGAAGGAAAAGTACATTGAATACTTTGAACCGTATCTGGCTGACGGAGAGGATATTTTATTCATCTGCTTCTCTTCCGAGCTGAGCGGCACTTACGCCAACGCCGTGCTGGCCCAGCGCGAGCTTGCGGAAAAATATCCCAATGCGCGGCTGGAAGTGGTCAACTCCCGCAACGTCTCGATGGGCGAAGCGTATCTGGCGATGGAAGCAGCCAAGCAGCGCGTCGAGGGCAAGACCATGGACGAAACCATCGCCTGGCTGGAAGGCAATAAATACAACGTCCGCTATTGGTTCACGGTGGACGACCTCAAATATCTGAAGCGCGGCGGGCGCATCTCCGCGGCGACGGCCGCCGTGGGCACGCTGCTCAATATCAAGCCCATGCTCACCGTCACCCGCGGCGGAAAGCTGATCTCGGTCGATAAGGAAAAGGGGCGCCGCAGGGCCATCCGCCGTCTGGTCAAAAACATGGCCGAAGAGATCATCGATCCCGAAAAACAGGTGGTTTCCATTCTTCAGGCCGATTGTCCGGAAGATGCGCAGGCGCTGGTCGATTACATGACCGAGACGATCCCCGGCGTTCAATACCGCATCGAGAAGGTCGGCCCGACCATCTGCGCTCACGCAGGTCCCGGCACGCTGGCCGTCGTCTTCCTCGGCGCCGAGCGCGAACGCGAGGAATAATCCCCTTGTAAAGAAGGTTCACACAATAAAGCAATGCCTCCTTCTGCCGACATTTCAGATGCAGACGGAGGCGTTATTCTGTTTTTATGCAGTTCACGCTTTCTGTTTTGTTAAGCTTTTCCGGTGTGCTGCCGTCACTTCTCCCAGAAATCGCTGCGGATGCTCTCCCGCAAGGCCGCCGTGTCCCTTTTCTGCAAAGGGATACCCCATACCCCATGCGCCCGCAGCGTGCTCAGATTCGCGGACAGTTTTTTCCGCCTGCCCGCGGATTCCGTACCACAGGAACATATCCGTTCTTTCAAAGAGACGATCATCGGTTTTCTTATCGATCAGGAAGTAATCCTGAAGCTGACCGCCGAGCGGAAGGAGCTGTTCCATCGATGCGCCGCACTAAAAGCCGAGGTAAAGGAAGCGGAGCAGATACGAAAGGGCGTTTATGCGATCCTGTGGGAGAAAAACCGCAACGCGCAGCCTACACACAAGCAAGACCTTGACCGCTGAAAATCAGAGCGGCGGGACGGTAAAGCCCGTCCCGCCGCTTGCGTTTTTGAGGGTTTGTTAGCCTGGCAAACTGGAAGTTTTCACCCTAAATACCAATATGAATGTAGTCCGCTCAAATATGTTTTCGCGCCTTTGGGCATTTGTTTGATTGCATTGTATGTATTGATGTAATCTCCAAAGCCCATTCCAATACATATCAGTCCGAACAGCCCCAGAAAAACCGCATGAGGAATGAAAAGAAAAACAGAATACGGGATTAGCCCTAAAAATATGTTGGGACATAAACACACGAATACAAATCTTGATTTGCTCATATCTTCCGTCCCTATAATAAAAAACATCCCTTGCCTCAAATTGTTATACAAATACACATCTTCTTTATAACATATTGCATGGAGTAGCTCGTGCGGAAATAGTGACAATCCCCCGCATATTGCCGCTAAAATCACACAAATTCTATTACCATGAAAATATTCTTTCCCGAGCAGCACAAATGGCACCGCTAATATAATCATCAGTAAAATGCAGCCACAATTACATATTAAAGACAGTTCTTTTGTGCTTGCAGCTTCTATAAAGGCAACTGCATTGGGATGATGCTCTCTTTGCAGCAAACTTTTTTCATCGCCGTTGTATTTTCCGCCATAGTGCAAAGTCATAGTAATTTATTTCCCCCACAGCTTTCAGTTTATCAGACAACCAAGTGTTTTATTTGTAGTAAATCAATGTAAAAAACTCTACTGCTTTCGCGCTTTATGCAGGTAAGTCGAAAAGAGCAAGCTGCGCACAAGTAAGACCTCGACTGCTGAAAAGATAGAGCGGCAAGACTGTAAAGCTTGCCCCGTCGCTTGTGTTTTGCTTAGGTGTGTTTGATTGATAAATGGGAATTTAATTGGCTTATACAAACGGGAGACTTCCCAGTACAATCTCAGTTTCAGCGTCCACAACACAACGGATATTCTCGAAAATAACAACAATATCGCTGCTGTCAATTAGTTCCTTCTTCATTTCATCTTCGCAATACACATATTTCATCCATTCCTCGCCAAGCAAAACAGCTTTTTTCATTTCACCTGTTTCATATCCCAAGTTTTCTGAAAAACTGTGCAATTCTGAACGATATTGTCATTCACCTCTGCCGGAATAGCATTTGGAAAATCGTCCTGCATGGATGAATTATACATTTCCGGTTCATTCGCAGTTCTGTTGTTGCAGCCAACCAAACCCAACACACAAAAGAATGTTAAAGCAAATGCTATCAGCCTTCTCATACAATCACGCTCCTTCCTTAGATTCCAATATATCTGTCAACCATCAATTTAATTTTAGCACAGTTTTGTGAACAATTCTATCACTTTTGCAGCTCGCAGACGAAAAAACTCATCCGCTCCGACTATCTGACTCGTCCCTTGACCGTCCGGATTTTTGCCGCTGCCTTTTCGCCGCCGAAAACGGGGAACAGGATTAGTAAACCCTGCCCCCGCCTTCGTCCGCTTCTTTTCGCGGCAAAAATGTCTGCACTTGCACGGCGTTCACTGTCGGCTTTTGCGGGGCTTTGCGCCCCTGGCCTCAAACAAAGAACAGAATGCAGCCCTTTCCACGCGCGCCGCTCCACATAGCCGTGAACGGTTTAGAGAGCCCCCTCCTTCGGCATGACCGAATACACAGCGATTCCCGGCAGGATCTGGCTTTCCAGATGCCGCTGTTTTTCCTTGGTTGCATCCGCGTTTTCTGCCCGCAGCTCTTGCAGCCTTTTCTCATACGCTACCTTCAACGCATCAGTTTGCGCCGCAAAGCGCTGCTCAATCGTTTTGCGGAATGCCACAGCAAGATAATTTTCGTTCATCGGCATACCTTCCGCTTTTTACTCGATTTACCTTTGCATTGCCTCGCTTGGCAGAGGAAACAAAAAACGAGTGCTCCACAGACATTTCTATGCCGTGAGAACACTCGTTCTGGTGCGCCTGACAGGATTCGAACCTGCGGTCTCCCGAGTCGGAGTCGGACACTCTATCCACTGAGCTACAAGCGCGGGATCAAGCTTATTTAGTATAGCACAAACCGCGCGGAATCTCAAGGGTGAATTGCAGGAATTGCCTCCGATCCGTCAAAGCAGGATACAGATCATGCCTCCGCTGCCCTCGTTGATGATGCGGGAGAGGGTTTGGCGCGTCTTATTCTGTGCGTCCTCCGGCATGCGCATGAGCTTACCTGCCAGCCCTTCGCGCACAAGATCGTGCAGCGATTTCCCGAAAATATTGGTATTCCAAAGCTTCGCGGGATCGCTCTCAAATTCCGAAAGCAGATAGTGGATCATGTCCTCCGATTCCTTTTCGGAGCCGATGATGGGATTGACCTCGGTGGCGATGTCGACGCGGATCATGTGCAGACTGGGCGCGGAGGCCTTGAGCTTGACGCCGTAGTTGCCGCCCAGATGGGTAAGCTCCGGCTCCTGCAAGGTCAGCTCCTCCATCGAGGGCGCGACCAGACCGTAGCCCGTGGTGCGAACAGCTTCCAGAGCCGGGGCGACACGGTCGTATTCCCGCTTGGCCTTGACCAACTCGGTCATCATCGACATCAGGTGCGCATCGGAGCGGATCTCCTGCCCGCACTGCTTGCCCAGCACTTCATAAAACAACCCCTCGCGCATCGGCAGATCGAGATTCACCGTGCCGGTGCCCAGATTCCTCCCCGCAACCGCAAGCCCCTTGGCGTCAGCCAGCTCAAAGCGCTGCACCATCTCTTCCACATCGCGCACATGGGAAAGCCCTTCTGCGCTGGCCCGCAGCGCTTCCAGCACGGATTCCGCCAGTGCGTCGTCCTCCGGCAACGCCTGAATCCACTGCGGAACGTTGACCTCAATCTGCCGCAGTGGGAATTCGTACAGCACCGCACGCATCAGGCCATCCAGATCCTCTTCTTCCAGATGCTTTACATCCATCAGCAGCACGGGCACGGCATATTTTTGCTCCAGCTCCGACCGGAGGCGGCGCGTTTCCCCTGCTGACGGCTCCGAGGAATTCAGAATCATCACAAAGGGCTTGCCGCTCGCCTTCAGCGCCGCCACCGCCTTTTCCTCCGCCGGGACATAGGCCGAACGTTCAATGCCGGAAAAACTGCCGTCGGTGGTGACGAGCAAGCCGATGTTGGAATGATCCCCGATGACCTTGGTCGTGCCCACCTCTGCGGCCTGCGTAAAGGGAATCTCATGGTCAAACCAGGGCGTGCGCACCATGCGCTGCTGGCCTTCCTCCTCTGCGCCCATCGCGCCGTCCACCACATAGCCCACGCAGTCCACAAACCGCACCGAAAAGCCCTCCACGCCGTCCATACGCAGCGATACCGGCTCTGCCGGGACAAAGCGCGGCTGCGTGGTCATGATGGTCCTGCCGGAGCCGGACTGCGGCAGTTCGTCCACCATGCGCTCCTTGCCGTAGCCATCGGGCAAATGGGGCAACACCAGCTTTTCCATCATCTGCGCAATCAGCGTGGACTTGCCCGTGCGCACAGGCCCGACCACGCCGATGAACACCGTGCCGCCGCAGCGCGTCGCAATATCACGGTAGATATCGTATTCTTCCATGAAATTCCCTCCCGTACACATTCAGGTTACCAAACGATATGCGGGAGGGAATCAAATTAGAATCTCTATTTCATTTTAACCGGAAACGGCGTGCAGGCGTTTCTGCGCGCCCACCTTCCGCCGGCCGCTGCGTCAGCGGCAGAGCAGGATCAGCCCGCGGATATTTTCATCCAGTGCAAAGGCAATCCAGATGCCGATCAGGCCCCATCCGGCCCAAATGCCCAACACATAGCTCATCCCAACCGAGATCAGCCATGCACCGGAAAGATTGACCGCCATCGAGGGCTTGACGTCGCCCACGCCGCGCATGCAGCCGCAAATGGTGTTTATTCATGCTGCGACCGATCTCAACGAAAAAGTCGATCAGCATGATGCTGGCGGCGAGCATCAGGATACGCTCATCCTGCGTAAACAGCCCCAGCAGCAGACGGCGGAACAGAATGCATACCGGTGAAAAAGTCATGTTGGAGGCCGGGCCAACAGCGTCACACGCTTTTGCAGCTTGCGGAGTAACAAAAAAGAGAAGCCCTGCAAAACTTCTCTTTTTGATTCCGGTTTACTTATTTCACTCCTCCAAGGTGGGATGGAGCGCAAATTCTTGATTTGGATAACCAAATTCTTCGATCAACTTACCGGGAACAAAACCGTATTTTTGATACAATGCTCTCGGTGCAATCCCCTTTTCATCGTCGGCACGGAAGGTGGAGACGGTGATTACCTTCGTCCTGTCCAAATTGCCCAATGCTTCCTCCATGAGCAGGGAAGCGACCCCTCGCCTGCGGTATTCGGGAGCAACCGCAAGGCAGCAAATCTGATTGTGCCCCCGTGAAAACAGCAGGACTCCTGCCATCTCCTCCTCTTCTTTTACGCAGACCGCCTGCCGCTTTCTCATGAATTTGAGAACTGTTGCCCGATGTTCGTTCAGCGCCTCCTGCGTTTCCAATCCGGGAAAGTTCCATCGAACCCGATGAACCAGCTCCATCCATTTTTCGATCTCTTCCGGTGTTCCATAGCAGAGCTTCACCGCTTTCTGCACCCTCTTTCTTTTAGGTTAAGAAGCAAACAGGCAGCGCCCAACCGTGATTGAGTGCTGCCCGTTTGTTGTTTTCTCTGCCTTGAATTACTTGGTGCCGAAGAGACGATCGCCCGCATCGCCCAGGCCGGGGATGATGTAGCCGTGGTCGTTGAGCTTCTCATCGACGCAGCCGACGTAGATATCCACATCGGGATGCTCCTTCTGCACGCGCTCAATTCCCTCGGGGGCCGCGATGAGGTTCATCATGCGGATGGACTTGCAGCCGCGGTTCTTGATGAAGGTGATCGCCGCAGAAGCGGAACCGCCGGTCGCCAGCATGGGATCGAGAACGATCAGATCACGCTCGGTAACATCGGTGGGCAGCTTGCAGTAGTATTCCACAGGCTCCAGCGTCTCGGGGTCACGGTAGAGGCCGACATGGCCGACCTTTGCCGCAGGCATCAGCTCCAGCACGCCGTCGAGCATACCCAGACCGGCGCGCAGGATCGGCACAACGCCGAGCTTCTTGCCCGCCAGCATCTTGGTCTTGCAGGTGGTGATGGGGGTTTCCACTTCCACCTCGACCAGGGGCAGGTCGCGGGTGACTTCATAAGCCATCAGCATCGAGATCTCGTTGAGGAGCTCGCGAAATTCCTTAGAACCGGTGTTCTTATCGCGCATGTGAGAGAGTTTGTGCTGAATCAGCGGATGATCCATGACGAAGAGCTTGCCCATTTCAATGCACTCCTTAAAAATAATTATTTGTTGTACTTGCGCTCAATCTGGCGGATGAGCTCCACGCGATCGGCGTGGCGGCCGCCTTCAAACTCGGCGCCCAGGAAAGCGTCCACGATCTCAGCCGCAAGACCGGGGCCGACGACGCGCTCGCCCATGGCCAGCATATTGGCGTCGTTGTGCAGACGGGTGTATTTAGCGGAATAGGTATCCGAGCAGACAGCGCAGCGGATGCCCGGCACCTTATTGGCCGCCAGCGAAATGCCGATGCCCGTGCCGCAGATGACGATGCCGTAGCGGTACTTGCCCTCTGCGACAGCTTCGGCCACCTTCTGGCCGTAAACGGGGTAATCCACGCGCTCCGGGCCGTAGCAGCCCAGATCCTCGAAGGGAATGCCCTGTTCTTTGAGATGTTCCTCGATGGCCAGCTTCAGGCGATAGCCCGCGTGGTCACTTCCGATTGCGATCATGATTTGCGCACCTCCAAAGTTATCTCTCTGTATTATAAACCATATTGCGCCTTAACGCAAACGATTCAGGCGTGGAAAATACATACTTCCGCTTTCTTCGACAGAGCTCAGCCCTTGGGCTCGTAAACCCGGCGGATTTCTTCCGCATGCTGCGGGTAGAGCTTGATCAGCAGCACCACCAGCGCCAGCTCAATCTGATCGAGTGTTTTTAAGTAGACGTCGCTGTCCCCGCCGAAGGGGTCCTCAATGTCGTGATCGGTTCCTGTTGCGTATCCGATCAGCGTATAGGTCTTGTCCGCTGCCTCTGGGCAGAGCTGCAGGACGCGCTCCCGGTGTGCCTGCGTCATGGTCAGAATGAGATCGGCATCCCCCGCCATATCTGCCGTCAGCTGCACAGCGGCGTGGTTGAAAAGGTCGCCGCCTCGTTCCGCGATGACCATGCTCGCGCCGAACGACGCGGGCAGCCCGGCATCCGCATCGGTTCCTGCGGAGCTGACTTCCAGATCGTCGATCTGCAGCTCCTTGGCCATGCAGCGCAACAGCTCCTCCGCCATCGGGGAGCGGCAGGTGTTGCCGGTGCAAACGAAAAGTATATTCATGCTGTCGCCTCCGTCAGAGTTGAATCACATGGAATCCCGCGGCGCGTTCGACGCGGTTCATCACCGCAAGGCCGACGCCTTCCAGCGAAAGACCCTCGGCATAGACCTGCGTGCAGCCGATTTCGTCGGCATGGCGCAGCGCCGCAAAGAGGTTGTGTGCATAATCCTCCGGCGTGTTGCCCGCCGAAAGCACGGTAAGACCCGGATAAAGTCCTCTGCGGCCTTCCAGGCAGAGCACGCAGGGGCGCGCGTCCTTCGCTGCGCTGTTCAGTATGTATCGCGCGCGGAGATCATCAGGTCCGAGCACTACCTTCACTTCCGCCTTGGGCGCGTAGTGCTTATGCTTGAGTCCCGGCGACAGCGCCTTTTCGCCGTCGGCCAGCGGTTCCATTACGCCCTTGCCGAGTGCGACTTCTTCGCCCAGCGCTTCCTCCAGCATCTCGCGGGTGACTCCGCCGGGACGCAGCAGGATGATGTGCCCGTGCGTCGCATCCACCACGGTGGACTCCAACCCGACCTGGCAAGGGCCGCCGTCCAGTATCAGTGGAATGCGCCCATCCATGTCCTCAAAGACATGCGCGGCAGTCGTGGGGCTGGGTTTGCCGGAAAGGTTGGCGCTGGGCGCGGCAATGGGCAGCCCGCAGCGCTCGATCATCGCCTGTGCGTCCGGGTGTACAGGAAACCGCACCGCAACGGTTTCCAGCCCCGCCGTGACGGCATAAGGGATCTTTTTCCCTTTGGGCATGATGATGGTCAACGGGCCGGGCCAGAAGGCATTCATCAGTTTCTGCGCCGCCTTCGGTACGGAAGATACAATCTCCGGCAGCATGGAAAGGTTGCTGATGTGGACGATCAGCGGGTTATCCGCCGGCCGTCCCTTCGCCGCGAAAATGGCCTTTGCGGCTTCCGCATTGGTCGCGTCCGCACCGAGCCCATAAACCGTCTCGGTCGGAAAAGCGACCAGCCCACCCTTTTGTAGGATTTCCGCCGCGAGCGCAAGGCTCTCCGGCGTGGGTTTCAATACCTTTGTCTGCATGAGTTTTCGCCTCACATAAAGCTCATTCCATCAAATCAGCCGAGGTTTTCGGCTTCCAGACGCGCGGTTTGATCCGCAAAGATCAGCGCGTCGAGCATTTCGTCCATATCGCCGTTTAAGAACTGCGGCAGCTTGTACAGCGTCAGATTGATGCGGTGATCGGTCACGCGCCCCTGCGGGTAATTATAGGTGCGGATGCGCTCGGAGCGGTCGCCGCTGCCCACCTGGCTTTTGCGGAAGGCGGAAACCTCGTCCGCACGTTCCTGCAAGGCCTTATCCCACAGCTTGGAGCGAAGCATGCGCATGGCCTGTTCGCGGTTCTGGATCTGGGAGCGCTCGTTCTGACACTGCACGACGATGCCGGTGGGGATGTGTACAATGCGCACGGCAGAATCCGTGCGGTTGACGTGCTGTCCGCCCGCGCCTCCCGCGCGGTAGGTATCGATACGCAGATCGTTGGGGTTGATTTCCACCTCTACGTCGTCCACTTCGGGCATGACGGCAACCGTCGCTGCCGATGTATGAATGCGCCCGCCGCTTTCGGTTTCGGGCACGCGCTGCACGCGGTGCGCGCCGCTTTCATATTTCAGGCGGGAATACGCGCCCTTGCCCGAAATCATCATCGAAAGCTCCTTCACGCCGCCCAGCTCCGTGAGATTTGCGTCCAGCTCTTCGGTTTTCCAGCCGCGTGCGTCGGCATAATGGGTATACATTCTCGCCAGCTCCGAGGCAAAGAGCGCCGCTTCCTCGCCGCCGGTGCCCGCACGGATTTCAACGATGACGTTGCGGTCGTCGTTTGGATCCTTGGGCAGGAGCAGCAGCTGCAATTCGCGCTCAAGCGCTTCCTGCTCCGGCTCCAGCTCGCTCAGCTCTTCCTTGGCCATGTCGCGCAAATCCGGATCCTCGAGCATCTCTTTCGCCTGTTCCACATTTTCCAGCACGGTTTTATACCGGCCGTAGGCGGTCATCAACTCTTCCATATCGGCGTGCTCCTTCATGAGTCTCCGCCAGGTATCCATATCGCTAAGCGTTTCCGGCTGCGACAGACGAACCTGAATTTCGTCATATCGCGCTGCGAGCGTTTCCAGTTTATCCTTCATGTTGACCATGAGGGGCGCTCCTTTCGTTACAAAGCCTGCGCCCGCACCACGCGGGGAAGGCCGTTGATGTCCTGATAGACCGAGGTTTCATACCCTGTTTCAAACAGCGCGGGGACACTTTTCCCCTGCTTACTGCCGATTTCCATCATCAGGCAGCCGCCAGGCGCCAGGAAACTCCTCCCCCCTGCGGCCAGTCTGCGATAGAAATCAAGCCCGTCCTGCCCGCCGTAAAGCGCCAACGACGGCTCTTTGGCCACCTCGACCGA
The DNA here is from genome assembly GCA_905193155.1 of uncultured Christensenella sp. Classification (GTDB taxonomy): domain Bacteria; phylum Bacillota; class Clostridia; order Christensenellales; family UBA1750; genus Spyradocola. Next base: position 45,503 of record CAJJNQ010000010.1, on the reverse strand, counting down.
GATATCTCCCATCTCATTCTGCGTCAAATACGGCGGATTGCAGACGATGAGGTCATACTGTGCGCCGCTTGGCAGCGCATCCCAGAGATCGCCGCAGTAAAAAGTGACCTCTGCCTTGTTCTCCCGTGCATTTTGCCGGGCGACCGCCAGCGCGTCCCGGCTGATATCCGCAGCGTCCATCTGCACCTTTCCCAGCACGGCAAGCGCCGTCGCCAACGCGCCGCTGCCGGTGCACAGATCCAACGCGAGTGAAACAGGATGCTCTTTGATGTATTGCAGCGCCAGTTCGCAGAGTGTTTCGGTATCCTGACGCGGAATGAGCACGCTTTCGTTCACAAAAAAGGGCAGACCCATGAACCAGGCTCTGCCCAGCACATATTGCAGCGGTTCGCCCATTTTTCGGCGTTCTGCCCAAGCCAGCGCGCTTTTCACCGTTTCCGTCGGAGCTTCATCGCTGTAAGCTCTCAAAAAGCGTGCAGGCTCGATCTTAAGCGCCGTGCAGACGATCTCCCTCGCATCCCATCCGGCATCTGCAGAAGGCTCCAACAGGTGCTCGCAGGCTTTCAGCAGCTGCTGTACTTTCACAGCCGCATCTCCTGTGCAGACGCAGTCTCTTCCGTTTCAGCGGCAGAGGCTTCCGGCTGTTCCGTGGCATCTTCAGACGGCGCAGCTTCTGCGTTCTCCGCTTCCTCATGGAAGCCGGTGAATGTCTCCACGTTCTCCTCTTCCTGCTCTTCCGGAGACCACGGAATACCAGCCGCCAGCTTCATCGCCACAATGGCTACTTCCACCATGTCGGGCGTGGGCTGGAGCGCCGTCAGGCGCTGCAGCTGCATGCCCGGCCAGCGCAGCACGCGGGTGACAGGCGTATCATGCTTGCCCAGATATTGCAGCACCTCATAGGAGACGCCGGCGACCACAGGCAGCAGGGCCAAACGGATCAGAATACGGGTCAGCCAGTTGTTGTCCAGGCCGAACACACCGGCCGCAGACGTGACCAGGATCGAAATAATCATCACGATCAGCAAAAATGCAGTGCCGCAGCGGGGGTGCATAACGGGGTATTTCATGCAGTTTTCCACCGTCAGCTCTTCGTCATTTTCGTGACAATAGACGGTTTTGTGCTCCGCACCGTGATACATGAACACGCGCTTGATCTCCTTCATGCGCGTCACAGCGGTGATATAGCCAAGGAACAGCGCGATGCGGACGAGACCTTCCAAAAAGTTGACCAGCACGGTATGACCCGGCAGCAGATGTGTAAGCCCCGTGCCTGCCAGCGACGGCAGCACGAAAAACAGGCCGACTGCCAGCACGATAGCCAGCACCACGGCGCAGAAGATCACAATGTCGTCAACCTTCTTACCGGTAACCTTCGCCAGCCACTTTTCAAACTTACTCGGCTCCTCCATCGCCTCTTCATCGCCCAACATCTGCGCAGAGCGGGTAATGGTGTTCATACCGGTCACCATCGAGGACAAAAACGCGACCACGCCACGGATGATGGGCCAGCCGAGAATTTTGTACTTCTTGGCAAGCGGTACAATGGGCTCGGTATAGGTTTCAATTTTACCATCAGTCATGCGGCGCACAGCAATGGCCATACGGTCCGGAGCGCGCATCATCACGCCTTCCATGACAGCCTGACCGCCGATATATACTTTTTGCTTTTTTTCTTTTTTCTTCATGGGCAGCTCCTTTCAATGGGATATTATATCACAATCGTTCCCTCAATGGGAGGGAGCGCGGCGTCTTTTCAAAAAAAGTGCAGACTGGCAATATCCAATCTGCACTTCTCATGTTCGCATTACATGCCGTAACGCTTCTTGAAGCGGTCAACACGTCCGCCGGTATCAACGAGCTTCTGCTTGCCCGTGAAGAAGGGATGGCACTTGGAGCAAATTTCGACTTTCAGCTCAGGCTTAACAGAGCCGGTTTCGAAGGTATTCCCGCAAGCGCAGCGCACGATCGCCTTGCCGTACTTGGGATGGATTCCTTCCTTCATGTTATCTCACCTCTTTCAAACCACAGTAATGTCTGTGCGTTGATAACATCAACATCGTCATTTAGAATACCATATTTTTCGGGCGTTTGCAAGGCACAACGCAAATTTAACGTGCGTTTTCCGGGTAAAAGTTATTCAAACAGCTCCATGCCCAGCGCCGCATAGACTGCCCAATCCGCCGTGTCGCCCTCCGGCAGGCTGCATTCCTTCCGAAAGCACAGCAGCGCCCGGCGCGTCGCTTCTCCAAACACGCCGTCCGGGAATCCCCAATAGCACCCGGCATTGCGCAGCCGCAGCTGCAATTCATAAACGTCGCTGCCGCGGTCGCCGGGGCGCAGAACACGCAAACCGTCCGCAAGATTTCCGAAGGACGATCGTTCGATGATCACCTTTGTCCCGATCTGTACCAGCGGATACAGTTCCTCTATATCGCGGTTGAGCATCCGAATGCAGCCGTGGGAGGCGTTCCAGCCGATGGAACCGGGTCGGTTGGTGCCGTGGATGCCGTATTTCCCCCACGGGCAGTCGATGCTGAGGAAGCGCGTGCCAAAGCCCGTTCCCCAATTCGCGTGCTTCCCGTTGATGCGGAACACACCGAGCGGCGAGGGCGTTGCGGTTTTCCCCACGGCGCACGGCCAGGAGCGAATCAGTTCCCCTTCCCGATAGAAATACACCCGCTGCACGTCCGCATCCACGACGATCAGCCGTTCCGGAGCCAAACCCGCGCCGCAAGTCAGAAAAACGCACAGGATCAACAATGCCGCGGCTGCGCATCTTCTCTTCAACGCAAACGCCCTCCCGCAAAGATCTCTCTTTCAAAAAATCTATGCGGAAGGGCACGGTTTTACGATGATCAGGGTTTGATGTTCAGCACTTCGATGCCCTCGATGGCGCGCTTCATCAAGCCTTCGCCGTCGATGAGTTTTTCGGATTCCAGCAGCTGTTCAACCTGCGGACGGGTCTGCGGATGCTTAGGCGTAAAGATCGTGCAGCAGTCCTCATACGGCAGAATCGAGGTCTCGTAAGTGCCGATCTTTTGCGCATAATCCATGATTTCTGTCTTGTCAAAGCCGATCAGCGGGCGGAACACGGGCATATCGCACACCGCGTCCGAGCAGCAAAGGCCGCCCATGGTCTGGCTGGCAACCTGCCCCAGCGATTCGCCGGTGATCAACGCCGAGCACTTGGCACGCTTGGCAACGGTATCGGCAATGCGCATCATGTAGCGGCGCATCAGGATGGTGAGCTGGCTATCCGGGCACTTCTGATAAAGCTCCTGCTGAAGCTCGGTAAACGGCACAACGTACAGGCGGATGGGGCCTGCGTATGCCGCGATCTGCTTGGCAAGGTCGATGACCTTCTGCTTGGCCTGTTCAGAGGTGAAGGGAAAGGAATGGTAATGGATTGCGCAAAGCTGCACGCCGCGCTTGGCGATCATGTATCCTGCAACAGGTGAATCAATACCACCGGAGAGCAGCAGCATGGCTTTGCCGCCGGTCCCCACCGGCATACCGCCGACAGCAGGGATCTTTTCCACATAAAGATAGGCGTTTTCGCGCACTTCCACGCTGAGAATGTGCTGCGGCTTATGCACATCCACGGAAAGATTGCCGTTGGCCTCGAGCACCTGATGGCCGATCTCCTCGTTGATCTGCATCGAATCCATCGGGAAGCGCTTGTCCGCGCGGCGCGCCTGCACCTTGAAGGTGCCGGAGAAGGGCTGCATCAGCTCGACCGCCTTTTCCCCAATGACGTCGATGTTCTTTTCGCACTCGACGACGGGGCTGACGGAATGCACGCCGAAGACGCGGGTGACGCGGTGAATGGTATCTTCCATGTCAGCAATATTGCGGATATAGATGCGTCCCTGGGTCAGCTCCAGCTCACAGCCGGTGCCGTCGATGGCCTTGCGGATCTGCTGCACCAGCGCGTTGATAAAGAAATTGCGGTTATCGCCCTTGAGAAAAATTTCGCCCATGCGAACCAGCAACACGTTTTTCATGACTTATCTCCTTTTGAACGCGCGCAGCATCTCCACGCTCTTGCGGATCTGCGCAACGGTTTCGTCAATTTCCTCCGGTGTATTCATCGGGCAGAGCGAAAAGCGCAGCGCGCCGTCAATCTCCTTATCCGGAACGCCCATCGCGGTGAGCACATGGGACGCGGACTTCTTATGGCTGGCACACGCGGAACCCGTGGAGCACAGGATCCCCGCGCCTTCCAGAGCATGCAGCAGCACTTCGCCCTTGACAGGGAAAGTGACGTTGAGGATGTGCGGTGCGCCTCCCGTGGGACCGTTGACCTTTGCGTCGGGCACGGCCTGTAAAATGCCGTCGCGAAGGCGCATCTTCAGCTCCATCATATCGGATGCGGGATCGTCAAGCCGAGCAAAGGCTCTGACCGCCTGTCCAAGTCCCGCAATGCCGGGCACGTTTTCCGTGCCGGAGCGCAGACCGTTTTCCTGGCCGCCGCCAAAGGCGATGCACAAGGGACGCGCTCTGTCGCTCATCGCCAGCGCGCCAATGCCTTTGGGGCCGTGAATTTTATGGCCGGAGAGGCTGTACAGATCAACGCCCATGCGGTTCATGTGCATCGGGACACGCATGAAGCCCTGCACGCCGTCCACATGAATCAGCGTGCGCGGGTTCTTCTCCTTCACGCGGCGGCTGATTTCTTCGATGGGCATGACTGCGCCGACCTCATTGTTGACCTGCATGACGCTGACCAACGCGGTATCCTCCCGCACGGCGTCAACCAGCGCGTCCACATCTACCGTGCCCTCTTCGTCCACGCCGATATAAGTCACGCTGTGACCCAGACGTTCCAGCTCGGCCGCCGTTTCCAATATGGCGGGATGCTCGACCTTCGTGGTGATGAAATGCCCTTTTCTTCCGCGCAGGGCGTGCGCCGTGCCCAGCAGCGCCAGGTTGTCCGCCTCCGTACCGCCGGAGGTAAACACAACCTTGACCCGACCGCCCAGTTGAGAAGCAATGGCCTCCCGCGTTTCGGTCAGGATGCGTCCCGCCAGCATGGCCGGAGCGTAAACGGCAGAGGGATTGAAATATTCCTCGCGCATACATGCGCTCATCTTATCGATCACTTCGTCGAAAGGACGGGTGGTGGCGCTGTTATCCAGATAGATCATGTTACGGCCTTCCCTCTTCATGAAAATTCATGAAAAAAGGAGCATTGCTCCCGAAATTCTTCTTTAAGTATGCCACAATTCCCCCCTGCCGTCAATCACAAGGACGAGCCCAAGTTTTGTTTCTTTTGTATATTTTACGAAAAGGTCTTGCGCATCGCGCTGAATCATGCTAAAATAACAATGTTTGAACCGTACTATCCACCTGAAGGAGGTGTTCCGAGAATGGGAAAGATCTGTGAGGTTTGCGGTAAGGGCACGATGTCCGGTAACCACGTTTCGCACGCCAACAACGCGGTTCGCCGCTGCTGGGCTCCTAACACTCAGAAGGTTCGCGTGATCGTGGATGGCGCGCCCAAGACCATGTATGTCTGCACCCGCTGCCTGCGCTCCGGTAAGGTCGAGCGCAATGTGTAATATTCAAAAAGGAATATGCATTAGAGAAACGCGGCTTTCCTGAAAAAGGAAAACCGCGCTTTTTCTTTTTCAGCAGCCCTTTTTGATCCACAGGATCAGCAGCGCAATCCCCGTTCCCAGCATCAGCAGGCCCAGCACGCAGATCAGCCATGTCGGCAAAAAGCAAAGCAGCAGCAGTGTCAGCCCCACCACCGTCAGCACACATGCAATCGCCTGCCTGCACATCAAAAAGCACCTCCGTCTCCTCTCCCCATGATATGCGGGAAAGAAGACAAAGGTGCTTCTTTTTTATTCGCGCATCGGCTCCGGTTTATTTTTGTAGTGGATGATCAGCGCCCATCCCTTGTGAACCGTGATGACGGATTCCTTCGCCGTCATCACATTGCTTACACCGATGGGATAACCGAACTCCACGTCGTAATGATCCAGCGGGTAGAACACGCCGCTTTCGGAGAGCTGAAGCTCCTCCGTCATTTGGAGAACGGAGAGCAGATCATCCATATGACCGACCACGGTTTGCTCTCGGTCATGTACCGCCCAAGCCGTCATGTTTTCCTCTTCGATGCAGGCGCGCACGCCGTGCTTTTCGAGATATACCAACAGCTGAAAATTGGCCAGATAATGGTCAATTCTGCCGCCGGATGCGCCGGTGAGCACGACCTCTTTTACATCGTTATCGAGCACAAACCGCACGCAGGCCATGCCGTCGGTATCATCTTTGATAGCCGGATAAACGATATGCGGAATGTCTCGACGATTCATCTCAGCGACTGAGGTCGGTTTTGCTGAGTCGAAGTCTCCAATGGCACCGTCGATACGAATCCCCGCTTCCAGCGCCGCATCCAGACCGCGGTCGGCGCACAGAACATAGTCGGTTTCTTCTGCCAACCGGCAAAGCAGTTCTCTGGCCGGCCTTTGACCGCCCAGAACCATCAGCGCGCGGTTCACTTGTTTTCTCCGCGCAGGATGCGCAGCATCTCCGCCGCATCTGGCGCGCCGTAGAGTGCGGATCCAGCCACCAACATCGTCGCGCCCGCTTCGCGAAGTGCTGCACAGGTCGCCGGGGCGACGCCGCCGTCCACTTCCAACTCGATGTCTCGTCCGCTGCGGCGAATCATCTCTGCCGCCTGCGCTGTCTTTTCGATGGTCGCGGGAATGAGCTTCTGCCCGCCGAAGCCGGGATTAACCGTCATGATCAGGATCATGTCGATATCATCCATCACCCACTTGAGTTCTTCCAGCGGCGTTGCGGGATTGAGCGCCACACCGGCCTTGACGCCGAGAGACTGAATGAACTTGACGGCACGCTGAAGATGCGGCGTGCACTCCGCGTGTACCGTCAGGATGGATGCGCCCGCCTCCACAAAGTCCTGCGCGTAACGAATAGGATCGTTCACCATCAGGTGCACATCCAGCGGCGCGTCGCAAACCTTGTGCACCGCCTTGATGACCCCTGCGCCGAAGGAAATGTTGGGCACAAAGCAGCCGTCCATGACGTCCATGTGCAGAAAATCCACGCCTGCGCGCTGCATACGCAGCGCTTCCTCGCCGAATTTGGAATAGTCCGAAGCAAGCATCGAAACCGAGATCTTAGTCATACCTTCTCCCCCATTTTTCTTTTATTTCCTGATGCAAAAGCGCATAGCGCTCCAGCCGTTCTGTTGAAAGAAGCCCCTCTTTGGCCGCCTGCTTGACCGCGCAATCGGGCTCGCCGATATGCTGGCAGCCGAGAAAGCGGCACTGCCCCTCATAGGGCGCAAATTCGGGATAACTATCCTTGAGCGTATCGGGATCCTGCGCGTCAAGCTCCAGCAGACTGAATCCCGGCGTATCGGCCAGATAGCCGCCGCCCGGCGTAGGAAAGAGCTGCGCCTTGCGCGTGGTGTGCCGTCCGCGCTCGATGCGGCTGACCTCGCCTGTTTCCTGCCCAAGCCCCGGACAGAGTGCATTCATCAGCGTAGATTTTCCGACGGCGGACTGCCCGGCAAAGGCGACAATGCGCCCCCGCGCCAGCGCTTTCAGCTCATCCAAACCGATCTGCTCCCTCGCGCAGACCGTCAATACGCGATAGCCGGATTTTTCGTACTGACTGCGAATTTCCTGCACTATGTTTTCGGATAGGTCTGTCTTGTTCACGACGATGCAGGCCTCGATGCCCGCTCTCTGTGCACGCACCAGCAGGCGGTCGGCCAGAAGCAGGTCGGGATCGGGTGCGGCAGCAGCCAGTGTCACCAGCAGCAGGTCGATATTGGCCACCGGTGGGCGGATCAATTCGCTGCTGCGGGGCAGAATTTCTTCGATGGATCCCTCGCTCTCCGCATCGGGCGCAGGCGTAAATTCCACCAAATCGCCGACCATGGGCGTGATGCGCTGCTTGCGAAAGCGTCCGCGCGCCTTGCAGACATAGCACTCCTCACCGCTTTCAACGGTGTAAAAGCTGCCGATGCCCTGCAAAATTCTCCCCTGCATTTACTGTCCTCCCACAAAGGTCACGGTCTCCCGCTTGACCTCTTCATCATTGACCATGATAATCAGCGTTTTATCGCCCGCGGTTTCGTTTTCCAATGTGACCTGGATATCGAGCGTGCCGCGGTCGCAATTCCAGTTGAATATCTCTTTATAAAGCGAACCCTCTTCTACGAAAATGCTCACCTGAGAATCGTCTTTTTTGACGTTGACGGTCAGCTGATATTCGCAAGTGGCCATTTCGATGCTCTCCACCACCCAGACGTTGACCGAATCCCCCTGGCGAAGCTGTGTACCGCTCTCCGGCGATTGGCGGAACACCTCACCCACGTCATAACCGGTCGCATATTCATAATGCACATCGCCCAGCTGCAAATCGTATTCCTTCAGCCGCTGCCGGGTCTCCTCCAGCGTTTTGCCCAATACATTGGGGACATCGCGCATTAACGGTTGGTCGCTGAGGGTCAAATTGACCGCGCCGCCGTTTTCGAGCACCTCGCCCTGTTCCGGATACTGCTCGATGACGGTGCCGCGCGGGGCGTCGCTGTCCTGACGGTGCGTCACCACGCCGACGTGTAGCCCCAGCGGTGCAAGCGCGTTGGCGGCTTCCTCCTGCGTCATGCCGTCCAGATCGGGAACGGCGGCGCTTTCCGGCCCCAGGCACACCACGACGGAAACGGTTTCTCCGTTTTTGACCTGCGTGCCCTGCTGCGGTTTTTGTTCCACAATGGTGCCGGGCAGCGTGTTGTCGTCATAGACCTTTTCCGCGACTTCCATCGAAAGGCCCATGCTTTCCAACCGCGCTGTCGCCGCGTCGAGATTGGTATTGACCACTTCCGGCACACTCAGGCGGCGCGTGCCGCCCGTCAGCACAAACGCTGTTGCGCACAGCAACAGAATCATCGCCGTGCAAAGCCCCATCAGCGCCCATTTGAGCGAGCGGATATGCTTTTTCGCATTGAGGAGCTTGGCTTTTTTCTTGCCGGAACGATCGTTTTCCTTCTTTGGCTGCTCTGTCCCGTCCTTGCCCTCTGCATCCTTCTTCTTAGCATCGCGGATAAAGCCGCCTTCAGGATAAACCAGCGCCAGCGAAAGATCGTCATAAAACTCCCGCGCGGACTGATAGCGGTCCTCCGGCTTTTTGCGGATGGCCTTGAGGATGATTTCGTTCAGGGCCGGCGTGACGCGGGGATTGCGCTCGATAGGCGGCGTCGGCTCGGTATTCATGTGGTGCAGCGCGATGGCGACGGCAGTATCTCCCTGAAAGGGCAGCTCCGCCGTGACCATTTCATAGAGCACCACGCCCAGTGAATACAAATCCGAGCAGGCGTTAGCGCCCTCGCCGCGCGCCTGTTCCGGCGAAAAATAATGCACGGAACCGAGCACGCCGCTCTCCCCGTCGCCGGTGATGGTCTGGGTATCGCTGGTCTTTGCGATGCCGAAATCCGCCAGCACGGCGATGCCTTTGCGGTCGAGCAATATGTTCTGGGGCTTAATGTCGCGGTGAATGATGTGTGCATCGTGCGCCACCTGAAGCGCCGTGCAGATCTGCCGCGCGATGGTGATGGCCGAATAGTTATCCAGCGCGCCATGCTCCTTGATGAGGGACTTGAGCGTCATGCCGTCCACATATTCCATCACGATAAAGCGTGTGCCATTCTGCTCGCCCACATCGTAGATATCGATCAGGTTTTCGTGCGTAATGGCAGAAGCGGCTTCGGCCTCCTGCTGAAAGCGGCGCACAAACTCCGCGTCCTGGCTGTATTGATCGCGCAGCACCTTGACGGCGACCGTTCGGCCGGTGCGGAAATCATAGGCCTTGTAGACGACGGCCATGCCACCCTTGCCGATAACCTCTCCCAGCAGATAACGTCCCTTGAGGCAGGTACCCTTCATCGCGCCACCTCCCCACCGCAATAGGCCGCGACCACCGTGATATTGTCCCGGCCGCCGCGATCGAGTGCAATCTGCACCAGATGGTCGCACAGCGCATCGGAAGGTTGGTTCTGCACTGCGTGGAGCAGTTCATCTTCCTCCAGATAATTGCTCAGCCCGTCGCTGCACAGCAGATAGACGTCGTTTTCCTCCACGGGAATGTCCTGCGCGTCCACCGCGACATAATCATCCGTGCCCAACGCGCGGGTGATGATGTTGCGATAAGGATGATTGCGCGCCTGTTCGGGCGTAATTTCCCCGATACGCACCAGCTCCGCCACAAGAGAATGATCCTTGGTCAGCTGCATGATGCGCCCGTCGCGAATGCGGTAGCAGCGGCTGTCGCCCACATGCGCCAGCAGCGCGTGCTTATTCATGAAGTACAAAAAGGTCATGGTGGTGCCCATGCCCATACATTCCGGCTTTTCATTGGCCATGCGGTAGATGATCTGGTTGGCCTGGCGCACCCATTTGAGCGCGGTCTTGATCGAGATTTCGCGGCCGTGCATTTTGACCGCACAGGCGCGAATGGTCTGCGCGGCGGTTTCGCTGGCGACCTCGCCCGCCTTGTGCCCGCCCATGCCATCCGCGACCAGCACGATGCTGTCGCCCTCTTCCGGCACGAGATAGCGGTCCTCATTGATTGGGCGAACCTTTCCGCAATGGGTCTTGGCAACCACCTTCATGTCAGCTTCCCTCCGTGCTCAAGTGCTTACGGCGCAGCTGCCCGCAGGCACCTTCGATATCCGCCCCCATCTCGCGCCGGCGCGTCACCGATACGCCCAACTCCTCCAGACGATGCTGGAAGGCATCGATGCCCTTGCGGCCGGGCGCGCGCAGACTGCGCTCCGGCACGTCGTTGAGCGGAATCAGGTTGACGTGACAAAGCAGCCCGCGTGTGAGCGCCGCCAGCTGATCCGCATCTTCCAGCGCCGTGTTCACGCCCTCAATCAGCGCGTATTCAAACACGATCCTGCGCCCTGTATGGTTTACATAATTTCGGCAGGATTCCATCAAGCGGGAGATTCCGTATTTATTGGCCACCGGCATGATGCGGCGGCGCGCTTCATCCGTGGGCGCGTGCAGCGAGATCGACAGCGTGATGGGCAGATTTTCCTCCGCCAGCCGATCAATGCGGTCGCACAGGCCGCAGGTCGAAACCGATACGTTGCGCAGGCTGATGCAAATGCCCTCCGGCGCGGACACCAGATGCAAAAACCGCAGCACATTGTCATAATTGTCCATCGGCTCGCCGCTGCCCATCATCACGATATTGGTCACGCCGCGCTGATCGCCCTGCTGGTGCAGGCGGTTGACGGCGACGACCTCGCCCATCATTTCTCCCGCAGTCATGTCGCGCACACGGCCTTCCAGCGTGGACGCGCAGAAGGCGCAGCCCATGCGGCAACCCACCTGCGAAGAAATACACAGGGTATTGCCGTAATGATAGCGCATCAGCACGCCCTCGACAACGTTGCCGTCGGCCAGCGAGAAAAGATATTTTTCCGTGCCGTCCTTTTCGGAACGCAGGGTTTTGATGATCTTGACGCCGATGGCGGTTTCCGTCTGGCTCAGCTTCTGCTGAAGCGACGCGGGGAGATTGCGCATTTCCGGGAAATCCGCGCCCTTTTGCAGCCAGCCGTAGACCTGTTTGGCGCGGAAGGGCTTTTCGCCGAGCTGCGCAAAGTATTCGATCAGCTCCTGCTGCGAATACCCCAGCAAGCAATCCTTCATCTGCACGACCTCCTTCTCTTTTTCATTCCATAAATCTGCATCATCCACGCTTTTTGCGCACCATGCGGGCGATAAAGAACCCATCCGTACCGTCCCTGTGCGGATAAAGCGTCAGCATTCCGTCCCTGACCTTTTCGGCAAAGGGCTCCGGCATTCTCTCGGCCAGCCCCTTCAGCTCGAAGGACGGATGTTTTTTCAAAAACTCCTGCACTGTCAGCTCATTTTCCTCCCTGAAAAGCGTGCAGGTGGAATAGACCAGCGTGCCGCCCGGCTTGACGTATCGCGCGCAGGCGTCCAATATCTTGAGCTGCAATTCGTGCAGTTCCATCGGCTCTTCCGGACGAAGGCGATACTTGATGTCCGGCTTGGACAAATATACCCCCAAACCCGAACAGGGCGCGTCCACCAGCACGGCGTCCATGCGCTCGTTCATATCCTCCACCGGACGGCTTGCATCCTGCACGCGCGGACGAACGTTATCCAGCCCCAGGCGCTGCGACGCGCCGGAGATGAGCTTGACGCGATGCTCGTGCAGGTCCCACGCATATACACGACCGGAGCCCGCCATCTGTTCCGCCATGCAGCAGGTCTTGCCGCCGGGCGCAGCGCAGGCATCCAGCACCTGCATGCCGGGCTTTACCCCGACCACCAGCGCCGCCAAATAGGAGGACTCGCCCATGATGGAATAAAGTCCCTGGCGGAAGCCGGGATGCTGAGACACAAATCCGCCGCGCACGCGATAAACGCCGGGCGCAGCGCTCTTTTCCCAGTCAAAGCCCTGATCGGTCAGATACTTTTCAAACGCGGGCGCATCCATCTTCAACAGATTCGGGCGGATGGTCACGTCGTGCTGCTTATCACGGAAGGAGATCATCTCCTTGGCGAAATCCATGCCGTATTCGTCGATGAGCAGATCCACCAGCCAACGCGGGAAGGAATAGCGCACCGAGAGGAACTCGGCAGGATCTTCCGGATAGACGATTCGGGAACGATCGCGCACCAGACCGCGCAGCACGGCGTTGACCAGCCCGCTCATCTTCTCTCTGTGGAAGCGGCGCGTCAGCTCCACTGCATCGTTGCAGGCGGCGTTTTCCGGAATTTTATCCATGAAAACGAGTTGATACACGCCCATGCGGAGGATATCCAGCGTCACATCGTCGCCGCAGGGACGCTCCATGTACTTGGAAAGGATGTAATCCAGACAGATGCGGTTTTCCAACACGCCATAGAACAGTTCCGTCATCAACCGTCGATCCAGCGCGGAAAGGCGCGCGGAAGCGATGCGGCGCGTCAGGGCAAGCCCTGCGTAAGCATCGGAAATCTGCACATCCATCAGCGCTTCCAGTGCGGCGACGCGGGCGGGCGCAGGGCCTTTGGCGCTCCGAGACTTTTCGCCCCAGCGGGCGTTTGCTGCTTTGGGGTCGGGCTTGCGCGCCGGGCGGCGCTCATTCGGATTCGGCATGATTCTCTCCCAATACCGCGCCTTCCTGCATGGGCTTGCCGCGCAGGTAATCGCGTGCGTTCATTCGTTTCGAGCCGGGGGCCTGCATTTCCACGATCTGCAAAACGCCCTCTCCACAGGCCACAAACAGCCCTTCTTTGCCATTCGCTTTGACAATGGTCCCGGCAGGCGCGTCGGTTTTCTGCTCGGTCAGCGCGGTCTTCCACACCTTGAGCACGCCGCTCTCCATCTGCGTATACGCGCCGGGCCAAGGATTGACCCCGCGCACGAGGTTATGAATGCTCTGCGCCGGCTTGTTCCAGTCAATGCAGCCCAGCGTCTTTTCCAGCATGGGCTGATAGGAGGATTTGCTCTCGTCCTGCGGCGTGCGGGTCAGCGTGCCGTTTTCCAACGCCTTGAGCGTGCGCAGCAGGGTCTGCGCACCCACGCGAGACAGGCGCTCGGTCAGCTCCTCCGCATTTTCATCAGGGCCGATTTCGACCTCGTCGCGCAGCAGCATATCGCCGGTATCAATGCCGATATCGGTCATCATAGTGGTCACGCCCGTGCGGGTTTCGCCGTTGATGAGGCACCAGTTGATGGGTGCGGAACCACGATATTCCGGCAGCAGCGATGCATGGACGTTGATGGTGCCGAGTTTCGGAATCGCCAGCACCTTGGCCGAAAGGATCTGCCCGAAGGCCGCCGTCACAAACAGATCGGGCTTCAGCGCTTCCAGCGCCTCGCGTCCCTCCGGGCGGCGGATGCGCTCAAATTGCAGCACGGGGATGCCATGCTGCTGTGCGCAGACCTTGACCGGCGGGGGCGTGAGCTTGCCCTTGCGGCCGACGGGACGATCCGGCTGGGTCACCGCGCCCACAACCTCATAGCCCGCGCCGATCAACGCCTCCAGCGACGGCACGGCAAACTCCGGCGTGCCCATGAAAACAATGCGCATCGATTCAATTCCCTCCGTCAATCCTTCTTTTCCTTCTGCTGTTCCTTATAGACATCGAGGAACAGACGACCGTCCAGATGGTCAATCTCGTGGCAGAAGGCTCTGGCCAGCAGCCCTTCACCCTTCATGGTGAAGGCCTTGCCGAAGCGGTTGACGGCGCGAACCTCGACCACATCGGGACGGGTCACGGGCAGATATTTGCCCGGCACGGACAGGCAGCCTTCGTCGTCGGTCTGGGAGCCGGATGCGGAGATGATCTCCGGGTTGATCAACTCGATCACACCCTCGCCAATGTCAATCACGACGATACGCTTGAGCAAGCCGACCTGTGGCGCGGCAAGGCCCACGCCATTGGCCTCGTGCATGGTCTGAGCCATGTCGTCCAGCAGCTGATGGATCTTTGGGTCGATCATGGTGACGGGGCGGCACTTCTTGCGCAGCACGTCGTCGCCGACCTTTACGATATTTCTAAGAGCCATTTGCCTACCTCCTGTTTTCACATAAAACTCGCGGGATTGAGCTCCATATCCACCCGAATGCCGGGGCACTCACTCTCCCGCACCAGCTGCGCGATGGCGTCCACGGCCTCGTCGCTGCCTTTTGCATACATTTTGATAAATACCTGATAGCGGTATTCGTCACGGATGCGGCCCAAAGGCGCCTCCATGGCGTGTACCTGTATCATCTGATTGCGCCGTATCTTGCTTTGCGCAAACCAGTCACTCACCTGCATTTCCAACACCTCTGCAGAGGCGCGCACATCGCTCTGCTCCGCACCGGTAAGCAAAATGCGCATCATCAACGTGTAGGGCGGATAGAGCCTTCTCCTTCTGCGACGAATTTCCTCGTCGTAAAAGGCGCGGTAATCCTGCGTGGCAGCCATACGGACGGCGTAATGATCCGGCTCATAACTCTGCACGATCACGCGGCCGGGAAAAACGCCGCGGCCGGCGCGCCCCTCCACCTGCGTCAAAAGCTGAAACGTGCGCTCTTCGCTGCGGTAATCGGGCAGGTTCAGCGTCATATCCGCCGCAATCACGCCCACGAGCGTGACGTTGGGAAAATCGTGTCCCTTGGCGATCATCTGCGTGCCGATGAGTACCTGCGCCTCCCCTTTGCGGAAGGCGGTCAATAGCCGCACCAGATCATCCTTGCCGCGCGTGGTATCATTATCCAGCCGCACGGTTTTGACGTAGGGAAATTCCTGCTTGAGCTTTTCCTCCACCTGCTGCGTACCCACGCCGAATTTGCGGATATAGGGCGATCCGCAGGCCGGACAAACCTTGGGCGACGTCATCTCGGTGCCGCAATAATGGCACTTGACGGTATCGTCCACCGAATGGTAGGTCATCGTCACATCGCAATGCGGGCAATGCACCGTGTAGCCGCAGGCGCGGCACTTGACGAAGCTGGAATACCCCCGGCGGTTGTGGAACAGCACCGCCTGCCGTCCCTGCATCAGGGTTTCCTCCAGCGCATCGTGCAGCGCGCGGGAAAAAATGCTGCGGTTGCCGCTGACCAGCTCTTTGCGCATATCGACGATTTCGACCTCGGGCAGAGGTCGGCCCGCAACGCGCTCTCTCATTTCCAGCAGCACGTTCTGCCCGTGCAGCGTGCGGGCGTAGGTGTCAATCGATGGCGTGGCGCTGCCCAACACAAGGCTGGCATGTTCCAGACGGCAGCGCTCCCGCGCCACCTGCCGCGCGTCGTAACAGGGATGGGTATCGCTGCGGTAGGTCGATTCATGCTCCTCATCGATCAGGATCAGGCCAAGGCTGCTCACCGGCGCAAACACCGCCGAGCGAGCCCCAATGACCACGCGCGCCTCGCCCCGGCGGATGCGCCGCCATTCGTCATATTTTTCACCCTGTGAAAGACCGGAATGCAGCACGGCAGCGGTATCTCCAAAGCGGGAGCGGAACCAGCTGACCATCTGCGGTGTCAACGCGATTTCCGGCACAAGCAGGATCGCGCCCTTGCCGCGCAGCAGCGCCTGACGCACAACGTGCAAATAGACCTCGGTTTTGCCGCTGCCCGTCACGCCGTGCAGCAAAAAGGACTGCGTCTCGCCGTCCAATGAAGCGGTGATGGCCTCTACGGCATGGCGCTGCGCTTCGCTCAGATGAAACTCGTCCAAATCGCCTTCCAGATGAATATACGGAACGCGGCGAACCTGCTGGACGAAGATTTCAGCAAGCCCCTTCTTTTCCAAGGCGCGCGCCACGGCAGGCGCACCATCCATGTCGATTTCCGAAAGCAGCAGGCCATCCGGATTGCCGTCGAGCAGACGAATCAACTCACACTGCTTGGCACTGCGCTTGCACTTGGCACAGGCCGCACCCACTTCTTCTGTCAGCCGCACAGCCAGGCGGGTGAGCGGACGCACCTTGCCGCTGCGCACCTGCGCAGGCAGGATGCAGCGCAGCGCGGCGGCCATGGTGGTGCGGTAAGTATCGCGTATCCAGAAGGCAAGCTGCATCATCTCCGGCTGGACGACGGGTTCATCGTCGATGCGGCTGAGCAGGGGGCGGATCTTTTCGACCGCCACGTCGGTATGATCGCTGACGCTGACCACCATGCCGGTGAGCGTTCGCGGGCCGAAAGGCGCAGTAACGCGCATTCCGGCGCAAAGCTCCATCTCTTCGGGGACGGCATAGGTGAAGAGCTTATCCACATCCCGGCTGTTGACGTCCACAATGATCTGCGCATACATCGCCGCCGCCCCCCTCTCTTTTCTCCCGTTCAGAAGAACTTCAGCACATGATCCAGTATTTTGTCGGCGACCTCGGTCTTTTTCATCATCGGCAGCTCGGTTGCGCCGCTGCGGTCGAAGATGGTGATGATATTGGTATCCACATCAAAGCCCGCGCCGGGACGCGTTACATCGTTGCCGACGATGAAGTCAACGTTCTTCTTATCCAACTTCTTGGCCGCATTTTCGCTCAGATTCTGCGTTTCGGCGGCAAAGGCGACCAGCACCTGACCGGGGCGCTTTTTGCTGCCGACCATCGCGGCAACGTCCGGATTTTCCACAAGCTTCAGCTCCATGGCTTCCCCATCGGCCTTCTTGATCTTCTGCCCGGCGATGTGCGCCGGGCGGTAGTCCGCAGGAGCGGCAGCCTGAATGATGACGTCCTGCTCCCTGCAAAGACGCTCCATCGCGCAATAAAGATCCTGCGTGCTCTCGACAAACTCGCGGCGCACGCCCGTAGGGCATTCCAGTGCCACAGGGCCGGAAACCAGCGTGACCTCCGCGCCGCGCCGCGCCGCAGCTTCCGCCAGCGCATAGCCCATGCGGCCGGACGAACGATTGGTCAAAAAACGCACCGGATCCAATGCCTCGCGCGTGGGGCCCGCAGTCACAAGCACTTTTTTTCCGGTCAGATCTCCCGGCGTCAAGGCGCGCTCCACTGCTTCGAGAATGGTCTCATCATCCGCGATGTGCCCCTTGCCCACGTCGTTGCAGGCCAGCAAGCCGACCTTCGGCTCGATGAACTGCGCGCGGAGTAAAGTTTTAAGCGTCTGCATGTTGCGCTGGGTAACGGGGTTTTCATACATATTGCTGTTCATCGCCGGGGCAATGAGCAGCGGCGCGCGGGTCGCCATGACGGTAGTGGTGAGCATATCATCCGCCACGCCGGATGCGACCTTGCCGATGAAATTTGCGCTCGCTGGTGCAACAAGGAACACATCGGCCCGTTTGGCGAGCGCGATGTGTTCCACTTCCCATTTGTCCGGCCGCGCAAACATATCCACCACGGCGGGGTTCCCCGTCAGGGTTTCCATGGTCTGCTGCGTGATGAAATTGGTCGCATTCCTCGTTAAAATGCAATAGACGTGCGCACCGCGCTTGGTCATCTCCCGCGCGATCTGTGCAGCCCGATAGGCCGCGATGCCGCCGGTGATGCCCAGGACAACGTTTTTGCCGTTCATCATTGGGATTCCCTTTCGATTTCGATCAATCGTCAGCCAGGGTGTAATCGATCAGACCCTGATCCACCTCGCGCACAGCGATGGAAACCGGCTTGGTTTCGGTGGTGGGGATCAGGGGTTCCGCACCCGCTACGAGCTGGCGCGCGCGCTTAGATACTTCTACAATCAGGGTATAGCGGCAATTGGCACGCTTGGAAATCGAAGTGATCGGCGGATCAATGATCATTGGAAACTTCCTCCTTCAGTCTGCGGATCCTGCCATCCAGATCGTCCGGATTCCGGTATTCTCCGCGAAGAATGTTCATGATGCTGCGGACAGTGGCATTCAGCTGCTCGTTGACAATATAATACTGATAATCCCGCGCCAGATCGATCTCGTCGTAGGCGCAGCGGAAGCGCTGCATGGCCTTTTCGTAGCCTTCGCGCCCCCGATTTATGAGGCGGTCGCGCAGCACCTTCATGGTGGGGGGCAGCAGGTAGATGGAAATGACGTCTTTTTCCGCTTCCATGACCTTCATCGCACCCTTGGTTTCAATCTCAAGCACGACGTTCTTACCCTCACGCATTCTTTGAGCGACATAATCGCGCGGCGTGCCGTAACGCCCGCCGTAAATCCCCGCATATTCGAGAAAGCCGCCCTTTGCGATCATTTCGTCGAACTGCTCCTCGGTGCGGTAAAAATAGGTGACACCCTCCTCCTCACCCTTGCGACGCTCGCGCGTCGTCCAGGAAACGGAGAGCACCACGCTTTTGTCCTTCTGGATGAGCTCCTTGCAAACGGTGCCCTTGCCGATGCCGCTGGGGCCGGATATGACGACCAGCTTTCCCTTATTCATCGCTCTCCTCCTCTGTAAGACCTGTGTCTGTCCTGTCATCGAGCCGGTGCGCCACGGTTTCGGGCTGCACGGCCGAGAGCACGACGTGCCCGCTGTCCATGATAAGCACTGCGCGGGTGCGGCGGCCGCAGGATGCGTCGATGAGGGTGTGTCCCTCGCGCGCCTCCTGTACAATGCGCTTGACGGGAGCGGATTCCGGGCCGACGATGGAAATCAGGCGATCTGCGGAAACGAAGTTGCCGTAACCGACATTGATGAGCTTAACGCCCATACTTTTCCACTCCCCTTCCGAGTTTTATTCGAGGTTCTGCACCTGCTCGCGAATCTTTTCGATTTCGGATTTAAGTCCCACAACCAGGTTTACCAGCTCAATATCCGACGCTTTGGAGCCCATGGTGTTGGCCTCGCGGTTCATCTCCTGCACGATGAAGTCCAGGCGGCGGCCCATCGCCTCGGTTCCGGCCAGCGCGTCGCGCATGGCTTTCAAATGGCTGTGCATGCGCGCAATTTCCTCGTCAATGTTGACGCGGTCGCAGAACATGGCCACTTCCTGCGTGATGCGGGCGATATCTACCGGCTGCTCCTGAAGGATTTCGCTCACGCGCTGGGTGAGCTTGACGCGGTAATCCTCCACGACGGCGGGCGCGCGCAGCGCCACCTTTTCCGTCATGCTCTCGATATTGTTCAGCCGATTGGAAATATCTGCGCCCATGCGCGCCCCTTCCTTCTGACGCATGCCGATCAACTCGTCCAACGCGTCGTTCAGGCAAAGCATCGCAAGGTCTTTCAGCGCATCGCGATCCTCTTCCGCCTCGTCCACACGCAGAACGTCGGGCATTTTGGCTAGGAACGGTAGGGAAAGATCGTTTTTAAGCCCGGTCAGCTCCGCCATCTCGTCCATGGCGGCGGTATAGCCCTTGACCAGGGCGTGATCCACCGCAACGGTACGGCTGTCATCGCGCAGGTTGCGGTAGGTTACGAAGATATCGACATGTCCGCGCGCCAAACGCGACTGAATCTGCTGGCGCAGCGCATCCTCCAGATACGCGAAGGAGCGCGGCATCCGGAAGGCAAGATCCAGAAAGCGGTGATTGACGCTTTTGAGCTCGATGGTAAGATCCCGGCCGTCCACGATATGCGCGCCGCGGCCATAACCCGTCATGCTCAGCAAGGGAAACTTCCCCCTTTATCACTTTATTTTTTCATTATAGCATAAATCCCCTGATCATGCAGGAATTTATTGATTTTTAACCATTCCGAGCATTTGCAAAAACTCGTCCTCGCTCAGCACGGCCACGCCGAGCTTCTGCGCTTTTTCGAGCTTGGAGCCCGCTTCCTCGCCCGCGACGACGAAATCTGTTTTTTTCGACACCGAACCTGTCACCTTGCCGCCGTGCGCGGTGATCAGTTCCGTCGCGGCCTGCCGTCCCATGGAGGACAGCGTGCCGGTAAGCACCACTGTCTTACCCGCAAACTCCCCGCCCAGCGAGACGCTCTCCCACGTGGGACAGACCCCCTGCTCCAGCAGTCGATCCACCAGCCGATTTCCGGTTTCGGAATCAAAGAAGGCGCGGATAGATGCGGCGACGATGCCGCCGATATCGGGGATGGCAAGCAGCTCCTCTTCCGTTGCAGCGCGCACCTTTTCCAATGAACCGAACTGCTGCGCCAGATCGCGCGCAGTTTTGCGGCCGATGTTCGGGATGCCCAGTGCGAAAAGGAACGCATCCAGCGGACGGGATTTGCTCTTTTCGATGGCGGAAAGAAGATTGTCGATGCGCTTGTCCTTGAACAGCGGAAGCCCTTCCAGCTGTTGTTTTTTCAGCGCCATCACGTCTGCCGCATCGCGCGCCAGTCCCTGTTCCACCAGCAGCTCCGCCGTTTTTTCCGAAAAGCCCTCGATATCCATCGCCTCACGCCCGGCAAAGTGCGCCAGTCGGTTGATGAGCTGCGGGGGACAGTCCGGATTGACGCAGAAGATGTGCGCGCCCTTCTCCACCAGCGGCTGGCCGCAGGCGGGACAGATCTTCGGAATGGTGATTTCTCTCTCATCAGGTTGAATTTCGTCCGTGCGGCCCATGATTTCGGGAATGACGTCATTCGAGCGGCGGATGAACACGTTGCAGCCGATTTTGAGCTGCTTGCGCTCAATATCGCCCGCGTTGTTGAGCGTCGCGGCGCGGACCGTCACTCCGGCAAAATCCACCGGTTCCAGCACGGCGGCGGGCGTGAGCTTGCCCGTGCGGCCGACCTCCCACTTGACGTCGTTGAGACGGGTGGTCATCTCCTCCGCTTCAAATTTGAAGGCGATTGCCCAGCGCGGGAAACGGTCGGTATAGCCCAGCCGTTCGCGCAGGGCGAAATCCGTCAGTTTGATCACCGCGCCGTCGATCAGGTAGTCCAGATCGCCGCGATGGGTTTCGATCTCGTCCAGGGACTCGATCAATTCATCCAGATCGGTGAAATACTTGGTATAAGGACTGATCTGGAAGTGATTTTCTTCCAAAAAAGCGCGCATTTCATGATGATTGCGCAGCTCTTTACCCTCAATATAGCCAACGTTATAGAAAAACGCATCGAGGTTGCGCTTGGCCGTAACCTTGGGGTCGAGATTGCGCAGCGCGCCGGCAGCGGCATTTCGGGCGTTTTTGAGCGGATCGGATGCGGTCTTGTTATAGCGCTCCAACGCCGACAGGCGCATGATGCCCTCACCCTGTACCTCCATGCGGCCGGTAAACGGAATCGAGAGCGGAACGGTGCGGATGGTGCGCACCTGCTCGAAGATCTCCTCGCCCACCTCGCCGTTGCCGCGCGTTGCCGCGCCGACAAGTTGGCCGCCTTCGTAGGTCAGATTGAGCGTCAGCCCATCGAACTTGTACTCCAGAGAGTATTCCTTGGGCACACCGGGCGCGAGCTTTTCCACGCGGTCCGCCCAGGCGCGCACCGCGCCGGTGGACTGCGCCTTGTCCAGCGACCAAAGCCGGGCGATGTGCCGGTGCTGCTCAAATTCCTTGAGCGGCTCGCCGCCGACGCGGTGCGTCGGACTGTCCGGCAGGCTGTAACCCAGCTCTTTTTCCAGCTGCACCAGTTCGTCAAACAGCACATCGTACTGCTTATCCGAAATCACGGGGTTATCCAGCACATAGTAGCGATAGGCGTGCTGGTTCAGCTCCTCCACGAGCCGGCGCATCCTGTCCTTGCTTTCCATATCAGATCTTCTCCATCGGTGCAAATTGCATATCCAGTTCCTTGATGCCCTGACCGGCAAAGGCGACCTGCGCGATGTTGCCCTTGACGCCGATGACCGTGCCTCTGCCGAACTTGCGGTGCTCAACGGTATCGCCCGCCTGAAGCTTGCTGCCGGCAAGGTGGTTGGCCGGGGGCTTGGCGTGAATTACGTTGGGCTGCGCTCCGCCGCGGAAATAGGTCGGCGCAACGCGCTCACGGGGCTTGTTTTCGCGGTGATGCTCAATCGTCTGGTCGATGTTGAGCAGCAAATCCTGCGGCAGCTCCTTGAGGAAGCGGGACGCGCGGTTATACTGCGGCGAGCCGTAAAGCATGCGCTTCTGCACATGGGTCAGGAACAGCTGATCCTTGGCGCGGGTGATGGCGACATACATCAGACGGCGCTCTTCTTCCAGACGGGTATCGTCGGTAAACGAGCGCGACGAAGGGAACAGCCCGTCCTCACAGCCCAGAACAAACACCGCCTGGAACTCCAGTCCCTTGGCGCTGTGCATGGTCATCAGAGTGACGCTGCCGCTGTTTTCGGAAAGATCGTCCACATCCGTCACCAGCGCGGCCTGCTCGAGGTAATCCTCCAGCGAGGGGTTTTCGGTGCTCTTTTCGTATTCCTGAATCGCACCCAGGAATTCCTTGATGTTCTCCATGCGCTGGATGGAATCGTCGTCCAGTTTGCTGTACTGCGCCTTGATGCCGGTCTGCTCAATCACATATTCGGCATAGTCGCTGACAGACAGCACTTCCTTGTGCGCAAAGAGGTCAGTCATCAAATCCGAGAACTTCTTGACTGCTGCAGCGGCGCGGGAGCCGAGTGTGTCGATCTCCTCGACCTCCATCGCGGCGCCCAGCATGGAATCGTCGTTGTCCCTTGCCCAGGCCGCAAGGGTTTCCACCGTTGCATCGCCGATGCCGCGGCGCGGCTCGTTGATGATGCGGCCGAGAGACACGTCATCTCTGGGGTTGACCGACAGCAGCAGGTAGGCCAGAATATCCTTGATTTCTTTACGGTCATAGAACCGCTGGCCGCCGTAGACGCGATACGGGATGCCAGAGAAGATCAGGTGTTCTTCCGGCACGCGGGACTGCGCGTTGGTACGGTATAGGATCGCCATTTCCTGGTATTTCATGCCTTCGGCATGCATACGCAGGATTTCGCGGCAGACGAAGCTGGCCTCGCTCTGCTCGTTTGGCAGCGCCGCCACAATGATGGGATTGCCCTCGCCGCGCTGCGACCAGAGCGACTTGCGCTTGCGGTCGGCATTGTTGGCAATAACGGCGTTGGCAGCCTTGAGGATATTGTTGGTGGAGCGGTAATTCTGCTCCAGTTTGATGGTCTTGCAGTTCTTATAATCCTTCTCGAAATCGAGGATGTTGTGGATGTCCGCGCCGCGCCAGCCGTAGATGGACTGGTCGTCGTCACCCACGACGCACAGGTTGTTCTCTCCGCCGGTCAGTGCGTGAATAAACTCATACTGCACGCGGTTGGTGTCCTGATACTCATCGACCAGGATGTACTTAAAGCGCCTGCGGTAATAGTCGAGCACCGGGGGGGCGGAGACAAAGAGCTCCAGCGTCTTGAGCAGCAGGTCGTCAAAGTCGAGCGCATTGTTGTGCTTCAGGCGCTCTTCGTAGAGGCGGTAAACCTCTACGATCTTCTGCATGCGGAAATCCTTGTCCGACTGGGCAAAGTACTCGTCCGGGGTGAGCATATTCATCTTCGCGTCGCCGATCTTTGCCTTGATCTCGCGCGGCGGATAGGTTTTATCGGAAAGATTGAGCTGCTTTAAGATATCCTTGAGGATGGACATCTGGTTTTCATCATCGTAGATGGTGAAATTGTTGCTCATGCCCAGCTTTTCGATATCCCGGCGCAGAATGCGGCAGCAGGACGAGTGGAAGGTGGAAACCCAAAGCTTGCCCGCCTTATCGCCCGCCAGCTTTTCCACGCGCTCGCGCATCTCGCGGGCGGCCTTATTGGTGAAGGTGATGGCCAGTATATGATAGGGATCGACGGGATCCTCCGCCAGAAGGCTTTCGCCGTAGGCATCCAGCCCATTTTCCAGGCACGCTTCCAAATGCGCGCGCTCTTCGGGCGTATATTCCACCTCGCGGGTGCTGTGATAGGCGTTGCCAAAGCGCATCATGTAGGAGATGCGCTGGGTCAACACGGACGTTTTGCCCGAGCCTGCGCCCGCCAACACCAACAGGGGGCCGTTAATTTGAAAGACTGCCTCGCGCTGCTGCGGGTTCAGGAAAGCGTATTCCTTTTCCAACACAGTGCGGCGGAGCTGCTGATCGTTTTTCATGCTTGCTCCTTTTCGGTTTTAGTTGAATCGGCAGAAGCGCCCTGCGCCTCCGCGTTTTTTGCCTTGATGCGGTCGAGCACACGGCGATAGCCGTCCGCGCCGTAGACCAGGCTGCGGCTGACCCGGCTGATGGTCGCCGTGGACGCGCCGGTGTCTTCCGCAATATGGCTGTAAGTCTTTTTTTCATCCAGCTGGCGCGCAACTTCCATGCGCTGGGCCAGCGATTGTAGCTCGTGGATCGTGCAGAGATCTTCGAAAAAGCGATAGCAATCCTCTTGCGTTTCCAGCGTGAGAATGGCCTCAAACAAGTGGTCAATCTCGCGGTTGCCCAGCTTGGACTGATACATGATGAGAGGTCCTCCTTCAAACTTATTCCGCACAAACGGTGTTCACCAGCGAGCCGATGCCGCCGATGCGGATCTCAATGGTATCGCCGTCTTTGAGCTGATTGACGCCCTGCGGGGTGCCCATGGAGATGACATCGCCAGGCTCCAGCGTCATGACGGAGCTGACAAAACTGACCAGATACTGCGCCGAGCGCATCATCAAAGCCGTCGTCGCATCCTGCTGCACCTTGCCGTTGAGCACAGAGCTGATCGGCGCGTCACTGGGATCAAAGTCCGTCACGATGCACGGGCCGATGGGTGAAAAGGTGTCGTATCCCTTAGCTCTGGCCCACTGCCCGTCCACCTTCTGCAAATCGCGGGCGGAGACGTCGTTTAAGCAGGTGTAACCGAAGATGACGCTGTCGGCATCTTCAATGGAAACATTGCGGCATTTTTTGCCGATGACGGCGGCAAGCTCTGCCTCAAAATCCACGCGCTCGGCGCGCTTGGGCAGCACGATGGCGTCGTTCGGCCCGATCACAGCGCTCGGCGGCTTGAGGAAAATCACCGGCTCGTCGGGCATGGGATCGTTCATTTCCTTGATGTGGTCGAGGTAATTCAGCCCTACGGCGACGATCTTGCCGGGCCTGCAGGGCGCAAGCAGCGTCACGTCTTTCGCATTCAGCACGCGACCGTCCTCGCAAATGCCGTCATACGGCAGTCCCTTGACGGGATAGACCTTTTCTCCTTCCGCGCGGGCGTAGAACTTTTCATTGCCATATTGTCCGTAAATGATCTTCATTTGTGCAAAGACCCCCTATTTTCATATATTTCATTGTATCACATTTCTGCGCTTTCGCATAGTAAAACTTCACTGCGCCCCTTTCTCCCCGCGAAAAGAGCGCATGGCTTCATGCCATGCGCTCCCCCTATGAACCCGTTCAGTTTCCCTCTCCGGCCAACACGGTCAATCTGCCGATAGACAGCTCGTAGGCCGTGCGCTTGTGCGCAACGCCGTCGATCAGCTTGGTGTATTCCCGGCTCTGCATCCGCCCGACGACCTGCAATTTTGCACCCTTTTGCAGATGCGTGCAGAACCTCGCGCAGCGTCCCCACACCACGCAGGGGACGTAATCCGTCCCCGCATAAGGCCTCGGCACGCGCAGCATCAGATCCGCAATCTCGCGGCCCAGCGGCGTTTTGCGATAGCCGACCTCCCGCACCAGCGTGCCGGAAAGAGCAATCCTGTTGTTCTCGGCTGCAGGACCCGGCGTGACCTTGCGCACCAGCACCATCAGGATCAGGCGGCGCTTATCCGCGTCCTGCCGGGTATAGCCCCGCAGCTGGCCATGAACCGTGACCTCGCCCGTAAGATTCGAACAGAGCGCTTCCGGCGCAAGCAGCACAATGCGGTCCACCGTGTCGGAAAGACGCTTGACGCATATTTCACAGGTATAGAGCCGTGTCTCATGGATACAGTGGGAAAAGATCGGTTCTGAGGCGATGACCCCGCTCAGTGTCGCTTCATTGTCCATTGCCGCCCTCCGCATTCCCCGCGTGCTGCATACCGGTGTGGTCGATCCAGTAGGGCTGGCTCAGCACCAGTTCGGAAATGGGCACGATCTGATAGCCCTGGCTTTGGATGGATTCGATGATGGCGGGCAGCGCCTGGGTGATATACTGGGAATTATTGTGGAACAACAGGATATCGCCGGGATGCAGATCCTTGGTGGTGCGCTGGATCATGGGCTCCACACCGAGGTTCTTCCAGTCGAGACTGTCCACATTCCACTGGATGACCTCATAGCCGTCCTTGCGCGCCTGCAGCACCACCTGGTCGTCATAATCGCCGTAGGGCGGGCGGAAGAGCGTGGTCGGCGTACCGGTGATCTTTTCCACCTTGTCCGAAAGTGCGCGCAGCTCCTGCGAGATTTCGCTGCTGCTCAATTCGCTCATGTGCGGATGCGTATTGGAATGGTTGCCGATCTCGTGCCCTGCATCGGCAATCTGCTTGACATGGTCAGGATATTTGTCCACCCAATAGCCCACGAGGAAAAAGGTCGTGTGCACGTCGTGATCCTTGAGAATCTTCAGAATTTCGTCAGTCTTTTCCTCGCCCCACGCTGCATCGAAGGAGATGGCGACCTTCTTTTCCTCCGTCTCGACGTTGTAGACAGGCAGCGGCCGGGAAGCGGGCGAAAACGCACTTTCAAAGGCTTCCGGGTTGAACAGCCGGATGTATGCCACGGAAACCAGCGCCAGGCACAGCACAAGACCGGCCTGCGTCACGGCTTTCAGGTTCTTATCCAGCCATTTCACAAGGAGCGAAAAATCAGGGCGTTGCAGCTTGCGCATTGGGCATTTCCTCCTCATCCTGCGTTTGCTTTATGCCTATGCGCGTCGATGGGCAAAAAAGAACGGCACAGCCGTGATTTGTCATGCCGTTCTTGGGGATTTAAGCTTACTTTGCCCGGAAGCGGATTTTGCCGTCCACGATGGTCATATAGGGCTGGATGTCCTTGATGTGCTCTGCGGGAACCTCGAAGAAGTCCTCGTCCAGAATCGTCAGGTCCGCATCATTACCGGGGATCAGATCGCCGCGGTGATCCTCTTCGCCGGTCACAGCCGCGACGTTGCGGGTGAAGATGCGCAGCGCCTGCTCGGGCGACAGATCCTCCTGCGGGTTCCAGCCGCCCTCAGGCTTGCCGTCGAAGTCCATGCGGGTGACGGCGCAATAGATGTTGGGCAGGCTGTCCATGTTTTCGACCGGACAATCAGACCCGGCCGAGACATTCACGCCGCGCTCCAGCAGTGAGCGCCAGGCATAGCTGGTGCGACCCAGCTCCCTGCCGACGCGGTCGTCCACGATGTGCGCATCGTATTCCAGGAACACAGGCTGCACATATGCCTGCACGCCCAACTCCGCAAAGCGATCGAGCAGCTTTTCATCGGTGATCTGGCAATGGATGATGCCGTGGCGCGGATGCTGTTCCGGGCAGGCCTTCTGCGCCTTTTCAATGGCATTCAGGCAAATCTCCATCGCTGCGTCGCCGATGCAGTGAATCACAGCAGGCATGCCGTGGCGGTGCGCCATCAGCACCATGCGCTCGATCTGCTCCGGCTCAAAGCAGAGCATACCGCGCGTTTCGGGCGCATCGGCATAGGGCTTTTTAAGATACGCCGTGCGGCCGCCCAGCGAGCCGTCAGAGATGATCTTCAGGCTGTAAAGCGTAAACAACCCCGTGTGCTGGCCGGAGGCATAGCCCTCCTGCTCAAAACGCTCGATGGCCTCTTCGCCGATCAACTGGCACTGCTCATAGACGCGCACATCCAGCTTGTCCTCCTCCGCCAGTCTGCGGTAGGCCGCAATGACGGTATCGGGCGCGCAGCCCGCCATACTGAGCAGATCCTCGGAGTGGACACAGGTAATGCCCTTGGAGGCCGCGTAGCTTGCCGCGCTGTGAATGACCTCCATGGCGCGCTCCACGCTGACCGCCTCCCCGGTATAGAGCATCGAAACGGCGTTTTCGCTGACAACGCCGGTCGGCTCGCCCTGTCCGTTCAGATAGATTTCACCGCCGGGAACACGGGTTTCGGTAGAAATGCCAAATTTTTGAAGTCCCGGCGTGTTGGTCGTTGCCAGATGCCCGCAGATGCGAGAAGCGACAATGGGGTGGTCTTTTGACACCGCATCCAGATCGCCGCACGTGGGGATATGTTTATCAGGGAACAAATCCTGATTCCAGCCGTGCGCATAGACCGTACGTCCGGCGGGGATCTCATTCTCCCGGATGAAGTCGCAGATAAGCTGCTGAACCTCTTCCAGTGAGTGCGCGTCCTTCAGCTCCACCTCGCTCTGCGTCACGCCGAAGTGCAGCAGGTGCATGTGGCTGTCGCCGAAGCCGGGGTAAACCGTGCGTCCGCCCAGGTCAATCCATTCGGTATGGTCATCTGCCATGAAATCCAGCGCGTCTTTATCGCCGATGGCGGCAATTTTGCCGTCCTTGATGCCCAGCGCATTTTCGGGAAGCAGTCCGTCCAGACTGCGCAGCCTTGCGTTATACAATATCTTTTCCATCAGAAAATACTCCCGCAGGTTTTCATTCTCTCCAGCAGATCGCCGCGGAAATCGGGATCTTCCGGATTCAGGGAGGCCAGCACAACGCCCTCGTCCCCCTTATGGGAGGTCGAATGGATGAAGCGGCCGTTTTCCAGATACATGGCCACATGGCCGGGGAAAAACATCAAATCGCCCATCTTGATCTGCTCATAGGGGATTTCGTGCATGCAGAATTCCGGCTTGATGCTGGCATCGCGGTGGATGATAACGCCGCAGAGCAGATATGCCATCGAGCACAGGCCGGAGCAATCAATGCCCAGCGGGGTTTTGCCGCCCCAACGGTACTGTGTGCCCAGGTATTTTTTTGCGTTGGAGGCAAGCTGGCGGCGCAGAGATTCCTCGTCCGCCTTGCTCCATTCGCTGCGCAGCGGAGCGAGATAGTTGTCCCGCGTCCAGGCGCAGCGGCCGTCGGGCAGCGTCACCTTGCGCCAGCCCTCCTCCGTGACCTCGTCCGTCCATCCGAGCACCGCGCCGCGCGGCACGGAAACCAGAGGCCAGGACTGCACCTTGGGCTCGTTCATCAGGTCGGCATAGGGCTTGTCCATCACACAGCGCCTGCCTTCCGCAAAGGCTGCGGTCTGCTCGTTTTCGGGCAGCAGATTGTTTTTTTCCGTCCAACCGGTGTATTGATAATGTGTGCGGACGCGCATAAAGCCGTCTTTTTCTTCCAAGATCTCTACGCGCATTCCAAACAGTGCCTCGTCCGCGCGCTCACATTCGCGCTTCGGTTCACTCATCAGCGGCGCAATGCCGCTCATCACATAGGCAAACACAGAAAGTCTCCCCCTTCTTTTCAGCGGAATTGATCGTAGATGCGGCGGGCAGCGGCGGCAATCAGCCGGGAGCCGTGCGCATCGTCCGGCGCGTCGGTCACGAACACGCCCAGATACAGCGTTGCCTTTTCCAGAAAGAACAGTCCGCTGTCGTGCTCCAGGAAATCCAGTCCGCCTGTCTTGTGCGCCACCCTGACCGGCCCCGGAATATAGCGCAGAAAATCGCCGCAGTCCCGCTGCCCCAGCAGCATGTCCATCGCCAGATCGCAAAGCTCCAGTGTTAATATGCTCTTCTGATAAATCGCCCGGAACATCCCGAATTGATCCAGAGCAGATGTATAGTTGTTCTTTCCCGCCTTGACCGCGTCAAAATCGAGCATCAGCCGTTCGACTTTGGAATCCTTCCAGCCCATGCGGGCGCAGAAATCGTTAATGCGTTCCATCGTGAGCAGGCGGATCAAAGCGTTGGTGGCGGTATTATCGCTGACGATGATCATCCAGCGCAGCAAATCGCGCAGCGGCATTTCTTGTTCGCCGCGCTCGAACACGGCACTATCGGAAAGGATCTCCTCCTGCGGCACAAAGACCGGCGCATCCAGATCCAGTTCCCCGTCCTGCACGCCTTCCAGCGCGCAGAGCAGGATCGCCGTCTTGATGGTCGAGGCGGAAACAAACCGCCTGTCCCGGTTAAAGGACAGCAGTTCTTTGCCCGAATCCGCATCCGCCAGCAGAAGCGTCACGTTGGCAGGCGACGTCTGAACCAGTTCCAATACATCCTGCTTCCAGCTCATTTTTCACCCTCCACAATCCGCAGGGTCTGCGCGTCCGCATCCAGCTCCGCATCGCAGCCGATGGGCAGCGAGAGTGTGGGTGTGGAATGCCCGCAGGTCACGCCGGAGAGCACCGGCACGCCCAGCGGCGCCAGCAGCTCGTCAAACACCTCGTCCAGCGTCAGGCTGGGCTTGTCCTTGGGCGGGTTGCAGTCGGTATAATACCCCAGCACGATGCCGCGGCAGCCGGACAGCGCACCGGACTGCACCAGATGGTTGAGCATGCCGTCCACGCGGTAGGGCCGCTCCCCCACGTCTTCGAGGAAAACGATCTTATCTTTTGCGTCCATCGCGTAAGGCGTACCGACCGCCGATGCAACGAGCGAAAGGTTGCCGCCCGTCAGCTCTCCGCAGGCCTTGCCCGGCGCGACAGTCTTTCTTTCGGCCTTGTCGCAGTTGGGCAGTTCGCCCCACACATCGCCAAAGAGCGCCTTGTCCAGCCAGGAATCAGTATATTCGTCCAGCCCCTCATACCACTCGGTCGAAGGCATGGGCGTATGATAGGAAACCATGCCGCAGCGCTGCGTCAGCATCAGATGGAAAAACGTGATGTCGCTGTATCCCAAAAAGCGCTTGGGATGGCGACGGATGTTTTCCCAATCAATGCGCGGATAAAGCCGTTGCGCGCCGTAACCGCCGCGGGCACAGAGCACGCCCTTGATCGAATCGTCTGCAAAGGCATCGTTGACGTCCTGCGCGCGAACCGCGTCCGCACCCGCAAGATAGCCGTGCGTCTGTGTGACGCTGGGATAGGCTACCGGCTCCAGTCCTCTCGCGCGAATGGCGTCCAGTGCCAACGGAAGCCTCCCCTCAGGCAGGGGGCCGGAGGGCGCAATCAACGCCACGCGGTCGCCCTTTTGCAGCGGGGCAGGCTCAAACAAAGCCATGGGAATTCTCCTCCTCGAAAAAACGGCGCGCTTCCTTGGCGCGCCGTTTGAGTTATTTATTTGCGGACCATTTCTTCGTAGTTTTTCAGTTCCTTATCGTTGCCGAACACGAAGTGACCCTCCTCGATCTCCGCCCAGCGGGGCTTATCGACCGAGTAATCGTGCATATGGGGATCATAGATCTCAAGCCTCTTATGACGCTCGTGAATGGGATCGGGCTGCGGAATGGCGGATAGCAGCGCGCGCGTATACGGATGCAGCGGATGCGCAAAGAGCTTTTCACACTCGGCCAGCTCCACCAGATCACCCTTATGGATGACCGCGATGCGATCGCAGATGAAGCGCATGACGGACAAGTCGTGCGAGATGAACAGATAGGTCAGTCCTCTCTCCTTCTGGAGCTTTGCCATCAGGTTCAGCACCTGCGCGCGAATAGATACGTCCAACGCAGAAATGGGCTCGTCCGCAATGATGAACTCCGGCTGCATGACCAGCGCGCGGGCAATGCCGATGCGCTGGCGCTGTCCGCCAGAAAACTCATGCGGGAAGCGGGAGGCATATTCCGGCAGCAGACCGACGTCCGCCAGCGCCTGCTGCACGCGCTCCTTGCGTTCTTCCGCCGAGATGCCTTTGATGTTGTAAAGACCTTCGGAGATGATATAATCCACCTTAGCGCGCTCGTTGAGCGAAGCCATGGGGTCCTGGAAGATCATCTGGATTTTGCGGGTGATTTCGTGGTCCAGCTCTTTGGAAATTTTGCCGTTGATCTGCTGGCCGTCGTAAATGATTTTGCCCCCGGCTGTGGGATGGATGCGGATGATGGCGCGGCCGATGGTGGTCTTGCCCGAACCGGATTCGCCGACCAGACCGAAGGTTTCGCCCTTATAGATATCAAAAGAGACGCCGTTGACGGCAGTAAAGAGGCTTCGCTTGCTGCCGAAGCAGACCTTGAGGTCCTCCACATGCAGCAGAACTTCTTTCTTTTCGTTATTCATGCGCGGTAGCCCCCTCGCTGTTCAGTTTGCGGATGCTCTCCGGCGGTTCGACCTTGGGCGCACGGGGATCGAGCAGCCAAGTCTTGGCCTTATGAGTGGGAGAGACTTCAAAATACGGCGGGCGCTCGACAAAGTCGATCTTGAGCGCCTGCGGGTTGCGCGCGGCAAACGCATCGCCATGGATGGGCGTAAAGAGGTTGGGCGGCGTGCCCTTGATGGAGAAAAGCTCCTCGCCCTTGATGCCCAGCTGCGGCAGGGACGAAAGCAGTGCCCAGGTATAGGGATGCTTGGGATCGTAGAAAATCTCCTCCGCCAGGCCGATCTCCACGATGTCGCCGGCGTACATGACGGCCACGCGGTCGGCAATGTTGGCCACAACGCCGAGGTCGTGGGTGATGAAGATGACGGTGAGGTTATACTTTGCCTTGAGCTCCTTGAGCAGATAGAGCACCTGCGCCTGAATCGTCACGTCCAGCGCAGTGGTGGGCTCATCGCAGATCAAAATCTTCGGCTTGCAGGCAATCGCGATGGCGATAACCACGCGCTGGCGCATGCCGCCGGAGAACTCGTGCGGATACTGCTTATAGCGGCGCTCCGGATCGTCGATGCGCACGTCGCGCATGATTTGGAGAACAGCCTCCTTCAGCTCCTTGCCGCGCAGCCCCTGGTGCAGGCGAATGGCCTCGCCGATCTGCGCACCGATGGTTTTGAGCGGGTTCAAACTCGTCATGGGGTCCTGAAGGATCATGCAAATCTCTTTGCCGCGGATTTTGAGCCAATCCTTTTCCTTCTGGAACTTGGTCAAATCCACATAATAGCCGTTGCCGTCCTCGCCGGCGAGCGCAGCGGCAACGCCCGCATTCTTATCGATTCCATAATAACGGATGGAGCCTCCGTCGATAAAGCCGTTGCTGTCGAGCAGGCCGATCAGGTTTTTGTTCAGCACAGACTTTCCGCAGCCGGACTCGCCGACGATGGCCAAGCTCTCGCCCGCGTGCACATCCAGTGAAAGGCCGCGGATGGCGTGCAGCACGCGCCCGCGCAGATTAAAGCGCACGCTCAAATCCTGAATTGAAAGAATCAAAGGTTTCTCAGTCATGGAAAAAAGCGCACCTCCTTAGCGATGACGATGGTTCTTGGGATCAGCCGCGTCGGAGAAGGCATTGCCCACGACGTAGAACGAAATGGTGACGATAGAAAGCACGATGGTCGGGTAAATCAGCTGATAGCGCAGGTTCGGACTCATCATCAGCGTGCGGCCTTCGTTGATCAGGTTGCCCAGCGACGGGATGGTTGCGGGCAGACCCAGACCGATGTAGGTAATGAACACCTCGGAGCCGATGGCCTCCGGGATGGAAAGCGCCATGCGCAGCATCACGACAGAGACCAGATACGGCAGCAGGTTGCGCAGGATGATGCGGTAAACCGGCGTGCCCAGGCAGCGCGAAGCGAGGTTGTATTCTCGGTCGCGGATAATGATGATCTGGTTGCGGATAAATCGCGCCATGCCGATCCAACCGGTCAGCGACATAGCCAATATAATTGTCCCCACGCCGGGCTTCATCATGTAGGAAACCAGAATCAGCACGATGGTGGAAGGAATATTATCCAATATGTTGTAAAGCTCGGTAAAGACGATATCCAGTTGGCGGACATAGCCCCACAAAACGCCGATGGTGATGCCGACCACCGCCTGGATGCAGGCGACCGCCAGGCCGATCAGCAGCGACGTGCGCGTGCCCTGCCACAGGCGGGACCACAGGTCCTGACCGATGGAGTTGGTGCCAAGCCAATGGACGGAATCCGGCTGGCTGTTGCGCAGCGGCACACCCGTCACCGGGTCGTTGTTGACGTTGAATGCGTCAAACTGACCGGGCAGATAGGGCTGCAAAAACGTAAAGAGCAAAATTGCCAAAACGGTAAAGACGAGGAACACCGCCAGCTTATTCTTGCTGAAGGCATAGAAGGTGCTTCCCCAATAGGAATAGTTGGAAAAGCCGCGGTTCTCAACGCCCTTTTCATTGAACTCCGCAAAGGTGAAGGCTTCTTCCCCGCTCAGGGCTGCCTTGAGATTTTCCGAGCATTCCTGTTCGAGCTGCTCGAGCTTCGGATGCTTGATGATTCCCATCAGCGGTTCCCTCCTTTCGATGCAAAGCTGATGCGCGGGTCAAGCAGCACCATCAGCAAATCGCCGAAGATCAGGCCGACGACGCCGACGCACGCAAAGACGAGCACGATGCCCTGCACCATGTTGTTGTCCTGCTTCTTCACCACATCGACCAGCAGGCCGCCCATGCCGGGGATGGCGTAAAGCGATTCGATGTAGATAGAGCCGACAACGGTGTTGAGGAATGAAGTCGGGATATACTGCGCCATGGGAACAAATGCGTTGCGGAACACATGCTGGAACATGATATGATTCTTGGAAACACCCTTGATCTTGGCCAGCTGGACATAATCCTTCGTGCTTTCATCCACCATGTAACGGCGCAGCCACATGGCATAATAGGCGATGTTTCCCAGGGACATGGAAAACACGGGAAGTACCCACGATTTCCAGTCATTGATGTCAAAGATCAAGCTAATGCCCAGCAACTCCGTGCCGTAAAGCTGAATGAACAGATAATAGACCGCGGCCGGAACCGCCTGAATAAAGACGATAAACGCCGTGCCCAGGTGATCGAAGAACTTGCCCTTATACTGCGCCATCAGCGTGCCCATCGGAATGCCGACGAGCATTGCAAAGAGCAGCGCAAGCGAGCCGAGCTTGATCGAAACGGGGAGCTTCGGCCCAAGGATTTCGGTGACGGGAACGTTGTTGCGGTAAATGCGCGACGTGCCCAAATCGCCCTTGAGGAAAAGACCCTTGAAGAAGTTCAGCACCTGCACCGGCATCGGTTTATCCATGCCCATGATGGCCAGACCATTTTGAATCTGTTCCTTCGTCATTTTTTCATAGTTTGGAAAATAGCCTTCGATCGGCATCTGGCGCATCAGAACAAATACGATGGTCAAGATGATGAGCAATGTGATGAATGAACGCCCTAAGCGCTTGGCGAGATACTTGAGCATTGTGTCAGCCCCCTTGTATTTTAGGGGATGCGTCATAAACAGGATGCGCACCGCCGCTATCTCATTGTACAGCCTCCGCGGCTCAATGTAAATGTCATTGTGCCAAGAACCCCTGCCGCAACAGGGGTTCTTCTGCACAAATGCGATTTTCCAGGGGAAAATCCCCTAAAAACTACTTTACGTTTTTATTTTGCTCCGCCGTTTTCAATCACAGCCAGCCAAGCGTCGTAGTTCTTCTGATATTCATCCATATCGATGAAGTGATCCGAAACCTTCTGGCCCTTGAAGCGCAGACGGGAGATGCCGGACGGGCTGTACTGACCTTCAAAGATGTTGATCTTGGTCGCCACATACGTGGAGGGCGAGATGTAGTACGGCACGACCAGCGCATGCTCGATGAGAATATCCTCCGCCTCGGCAAAGAGCTGATAACGCTTGACGGTATCGGAAACCTCCGCCTTTGCTTCCTCCACCTTGGTGTAATACTCGGTCAGGATCGCATTGGTCTCCGGGAAAAGAGCGGCCTTATCGGGATCGTAGTAGTAGGCATCCATACGGTTGTAGGAGTTGCCGATGCACTTGCCGGTATCGGGATCGAGGTTGTCCTTGCCGTCGAAGGGGTCGGTCCAGGTCTGGGGATCGATGTAGTCAGCACCCCAGTTGCAGCGCATGAAGCTGTACTTACCGGCGCGGCGGGTCTCGGACAGGAACGACTCAGAGGGACCGGCGTAGAGCTCGCAGA
The DNA here is from genome assembly GCA_905193155.1 of uncultured Christensenella sp. GTDB lineage: Bacteria > Bacillota > Clostridia > Christensenellales > UBA1750 > Spyradocola. The sequence continues at coordinate 9,342 of CAJJNQ010000010.1, read as the reverse complement.
CAACGTAATCGGTGCCCAGCACAGATTCAATCTGCTGCTTAGCCAGGATGTACTCATTTTCCCAGTCGGAATCGCCGGACTTATAGGTCATCACCATCGTGATGGGGAAGGTCACGCCCTGAGCGGAAAGCTCTTCCATGGCAGCCTTCTTGTATTCCAGCGCCTTGTCGGCGTTGAAGAACAGATTCTTCGCCTCGTTGTCCGCCAGGGCGGGCTCACGGGAGAAATCGGTGGTTCCATCGGAGCAGAAGGTCTCAGGGGTGATGGTGTTCTGCAGGATGGACTCGGGATCATCCGGCTCAAAAGCGCGGATCGCATAAGCACGATCGAAAGCACTCATGATGGAGTGACGGAAGTTCTCGTTGTTGACAGCCTTGAGCCAATCTTCCGGCTTGTAGGAAGCGTCATAGGTGGGATTGAAGTTGAAGCAGTAGAAATAGGACCACATGGTGTCCAGACGCTTCTTGGACAGGTACTGGGGGTTGTTGGCCTTCCAGTCGTCCACGATATCGGTGGAGATATCGGCGTAGTCGATTTCGCCGCGCAGCACCATGTTGGGCGCCAGGGTCGCAGCTTCTGCATTGTAGCGGCGGTTGATCTCGGTGATGTAGATCTTGTCCGCATCCCAGTTGTTGTAGTTCTTGACGTACTTGTGCTTGACCTGGGGCTCATACTCGGCGAGGATGTACGCGCCGCAGTAGTAGAGCTTGTCGTTGGAGGTACCGAAGTCCTTGCCCAGCTCGTCGAGCAGCGGACCATAGGCCGGGAACCACGGGGTGTAGGTCAAACCGGAGAGGAAGTAAGGCGTGGGCGCCTCCAGGGTGTACACAAGCGTGTAATCGTCAGGAGCCTTGACGCCTACCTCTTCAAAGTCGGTGATCTCCTTGTTGTAGTAAGCATCCGCATTCTTGATGAACGCGATCTGAGAATAGGTCAGGGACTCGTTCTCAGCCGTCATGACGTACTTGGCGGCGGCGACGAAATCGTTGGCGGTCACTTCCGCCATCTCATTGCCCTGATAATCATACCACTTCACGCCCTTGCGCAGGTGGAAGGTCCAGGTCAGCTGGTCGTCGGAAACTTCCCAGGTCTCGGCAAGGCCGGGGATGATGTTGCCGTATTCATCGTTTTCCACCAGGGAATCGATGATATTGGCCGCGACCTGCTGATCCCACTGCTGAGACGCGATCAAATAGTTCAGCGTCGCCACCTCAGAGGTGTACAGATCGTTGTAGACCATCGGCTCGCCTTCCGCAGCGGCATCGCCGTTTGCGGCGCCGCTCTCGGCCGGGGCCGCAGAATTCGTAGGGGTGTTGCTGGAGCAGGCGGCCAAGGACAACACCATCAGCGCGCACAGCACCAGAGCAATCAGCTTCTTCATTGTCGTTCCTCCTCCATGATATTTCCGATGTCATGCACGTCTATGCAAAGGATGCTGCAGGGAGTCCCTGCGCCCAGTCGGACGATTTCATGTACCTGTTTCAGACGACCAAGCCCCTTTTCTTAAAAAAAAGGACTTCCCTTCGGGCTATTTGCAGCTACACCGCGCACAGAGCACTCTCTGCGGTGATGAACCCCTTTGTTCACCGTCTGGCTAAGTACAGTGCATACCTTACCACAGTCTTTTTCAATTTGCAACTGCAATTTTGTTAAGTATGCAAAAGCCTCCCCTCGCATCCTTTTTATTTATTTCTTTTATTTTTTATGGATTTATCGAATTTGATGATCGATTTTTAGATTCATTCTATTTTTTCGATGCTTGTTTTTCTTTTTTATTGCTCATATCATTCTTTTTACATGCTTTATTCTGCTCTTTCATTGTTAATTCGTTCTCTCTTTACTTATTTTGCTTTCTTCTTTTTTCAAGTAAAAAATGCAGGACTGCACCCAAATTAGATTCGGATTGCAGTCCTGAATGTATAATGATGCGAAATCGCGCTTTTTCAGATCAAATCGGGCGCATCGGCGCAGAAGGAATAGATCGGCGCGCAGAAGTTCCGCCGTGCCCAGCTCTCGTTTCCATAATTGAAATGCCACCATTCCGATTCGTAGAAGGTGAATCCGACGTCGCACATCACGTTGTGCAGCAGACGGCGGTTTTGGCGGACGGCTTCATCCATGCCGGGCTTTTCAAAGGCGTCGGCATAGGCAATCGGCGCGAATTCGTCAAACGCCGTGCCCATGTCCAGCGGCGTTCCGTTCCGGCACAGCGTCAGATCCACTGCCCCGCCCGATTGATGGGAAGACGGGCGCAGCTGATTTTTGCTGGGTTTCGCTACAAATTCGTCGCAGATCTCCTCCAGTTCCTCTCGGTTCGCCTGCGGATGTTCCTTTTTCAGCACCTCGATGTATTCCTCGAACAGCGCTTCCTGCACGCGCAGAGGGCGAAGCGTATCGTAAATCAGAAAGGAATATTCCTCCGGCAGCAAATCCAGCGCCGCTTTCAGCCGCTCGTAAACGCCCGCGCGCACATAGCAGTGCGCGAGCCCTCCCTGCACACCGCGCGCCGCATAGCTGGCAGCGTAGGCAATGCGCGGGTTCGCATTCGTGATGTCCACAATTGCTTCGCCGCATTCTGCCGCATCGGGAACAGGATTTCCCAATCCCCGATCGTCCGAACGGGGAATCGGGCGGTTCAGATAGGTTTGAATATCCATACTCAATCCCTCCAGCACTTGGTCACAACGTTATCCATCAGCGCGACCAGATAGGGCTTGCCGCGCCCTGCCTTGCTCTCGATCAGAATTTCCTCTGTGCCCAAATCGGTCACGGTGCGGTCGGCCTGTTGGACGTGCAGCGTATAGGGTTCCGTGACGACAGAAGCAAACACCACGCCGCTGCCGTTCGCTCCGTTTTTGTTGAACGAGAAGGCCTTGACGCCCTTGCCCGCGCGGCGCTGCACCTCGAAATCCACCAACAGGCAGCGCTTGGCGTAGCCGCGCTCACTCATCATCACCAGTTCGCCTGCATCGGGCACAAAATCCGCAAAACAGACCTTGTCCCCCGGCTCCAGCGCCATGCCGCGAACCCCAGCAGCCGCGCGGCCGATGACGGGGATTTCCGTCCCGTCGATACGGATCGCCATGGCGCGCTCGGTCAGCAGCATCAGGTTTTCTTCCGCGTTGAAGGGCAGCACGCACAGCAGCGCATCTCCCTCTTTCAGGCCGATGGCGGCCACACGCCCCTTGCGTGCGCCGTATTCGGAGGAAAGCGTGCGCTTGACCAGTCCGCGTGCCGTGACGAAGAGCAGGCTCTCCCCTGCGCCGCTGCGGGGCAGAAGCGCAACGACCTCTTCCCCATGTTCCAGTCCGGCCAGAAGGCCCGTCGGTGCAAGGCCGCGATCCTTCCATTTGCACTCCGGAATCTGCTCGGCGGTCAGCGTAAAGCAGTTGCCGAAATTGGTGAAGAACAGGAACTTTTCCTCCGTAATGGTTTCAAAGATCTGATCGGGCGCGTCCTCCGTCTCCTCCTTTTTGGCGTACACCTTGGGCTGCAGGCGTTTAAGATAGCCCATGCGCGTGCGGATGAGCACGCAAGGCTCGATCACGACATTGTCCTCCGGCGTCTCCTGCACCAGCGGCACGTCCTCGATCAGCTGCGTACGGCGCGGATCGGCAAAGCGGTCGCGGATATCCGTCATTTCCTGGCGGATGACGCGCAGCAGCTTCTTTTCGCTGCCCAAAATACCTTCCAGACGCGCGATGGTCTTGAGGATTTCGGCGTATTCCTTGCGCAGCGCCTCGATTTCCAGTCCGGTCAGGCGCTGCAACCGCATATCGAGAATCGCCTGCGCCTGAATCTCGGTCAGGCCGAAGTTCTTCATCAGCCCCTCACGCGCTTCCTTGGGGTTCTTGGAGGCGCGGATGAGCTTGATGACCGCGTCAAGGTTATCCACCGCGATCATCAGGCCCTTCAAGATATGCTCTCTGGCCTGCGCCTGCTTGAGCTCGTACTGCGTGCGGCGGGTGACGACGTTCTTCTGGTGCGCAATATAGCGGTGAATCAGCTCCAGCAGCGACAGCTGCATGGGCTTGCCGTCCGCAATGGCGACCATGTTCACGCCGAAAGTGATTTGCAGGTCGGACACGCGGTAGAGATGCGCCAACACCTTCTGCGCATCGACGTCGCGTTTGAGCTCGATCACCGCGCGCATACCGGTGCGGTCGGATTCGTCGCGGATGTCGGAAATGCCTGAAAGAATGCCCTTTTTCTCCTCCGACAGCTTGAGAATCTTCTCCAGCAGCGCGGATTTATTGACCTGATAGGGCAGCTCCGTGATGACTAGATTCTTCTTGCCCGCATTGGCCTCCTCGATTTCGACCTTGGCGCGCAGCAACAGCCGGCCGCGGCCGGTTTCGTAAGCCTTACGGATTTCCTCGGTGTTGAGCAGCAGGCCGCCGGTGGGGAAATCCGGTGCGGGCAGCACCTGCATGACCTCGTCCAGCGTGATCTTGGGATTATCCATCACGGCGATCACTGCGTCGATGGCCTCGCCCAGGTTATGCGTGGGAATATTGGTGGCAAGACCCACCGCAATGCCCGACGCCCCGTTGACCAGCAGATTGGGGAATCTGCCGGGAAGCATATCAGGTTCCTTCAAGGTATCGTCAAAGTTCAGCGAGAAGGAAACCGTGTCTTTTTCCAAGTCGCGCAGCAGCTCCATTGCCAGCGGCGCCATGCGCGCCTCGGTGTAACGCATGGCGGCGGCGGTATCGCCGTCCACGGAGCCGAAGTTGCCATGACCGTCGATCAGCACGCCGCGCATATTGAAATCCTGCGCCATACGCACCAGCGCATCGTAGACCGAGGTATCGCCGTGGGGGTGATATTTACCCAGGCAGTCGCCCACGATGCGGGCACATTTGCGGTAGGGCTTATCCGGCGTGTTGCCCAGTTCCAGCATCGAGTAGAGGATACGGCGCTGCACAGGCTTTAAGCCGTCCTCCACGCGCGGCAGTGCGCGCTCGAGAATGACGTGTTCCGCATAGGGAATCATGCTGTCGCGCATGATGTCCTCCATCGGCTTTTGCAGGATAATCTCGTTGCGCTCGATGGTATCGTCCTTTTTCTTGCGCGCCATATCAGCCCGTCACCCACCCTTCGAAATGATCTTCCTTATTAAAATCCGCGTGTTCGCTGATGTAGACGCGGCGGGGCTCCACCTTGTCGCCCATCAGGATCGTGACCATGCGCTCCGCCATCGCGGCGTCCTCCAGCGTCACCTGCACCAGCGTGCGATGCGCGGGGTTCATCGTGGTGTCCCAGAGCTGCTCCGGGTTCATCTCACCCAAGCCTTTGTAGCGCTGAATGGCATAGCCCTTGCCCATGCGCTTGACCGCCGCAGGAAGTGCCTTATCGTCGTAGACATATTCGCTCATCTGCCCCTTCTTGACCAGATAAAGCGGCGGGGTGCCAATATAGACATGGCCGTTTAGGATCAGCTCCTTCATGTACCGGAAGAAGAAAGTCAGCAAAATGGCGCGGATGTGCGCGCCGTCCTGATCCGCATCGGCCAAGATGATGATGCGGTGATATTTGAGCGCACTGAGCTTGAACTCCTCCCCGATGCCCGTGCCCAACGCGGTGATCAGCGAGCGGAATTCCTCGTTCATCAGCACCTGATCCAGACGCTTCTTTTCGGCATTGAGGGGTTTTCCGCGCAGCGGCAGAATCGCCTGGAAGCGGCGGTCGCGGCCCTGCTTAGCGGAACCGCCTGCGGAATCACCCTCGACGATAAACAGCTCGTTTTCCTCCGGACGCCGTCCCGTGCAGGAGGACAGCTTGCCCACCAGGGGTGCTGCTTCCAGCGAGGACTTTTGCCGGGCAATATCCTTGGCCTTGCGTGCAGCTTCGCGCACGGAAGCGGCGGCGCAGGCCTTCTCCATCAGCTTGGCCGCAGTCTCCTGATGGTTCAGATGTTCCAAATATTCATTGAGCTGATCGTAAACCAGACCCTCGATGAGCGGGCGCACCTCGCTGTTGCCGAGTCTGCCCTTGGTCTGTCCCTCAAACTGCGGATTTTTGACAAAGCAGGTCAGCACCACGGTCATGCCCTCGCGGTAATCGTCGCCTGTGAGGTTCGCATCCTTTTCCTTCAGGATGCCGACGCGGCGGGCGTATTCGTTCATGGCGCGGGTATAGGCGGCCTTGAAGCCCGTTTCATGCGTGCCGCCCTCGCCGGTGGGAATGGAATTGACATAGGAAAACATGCTCTCGGTATAGCTGTCGGTCAACTGAAGAGCACAGCGATAATAGAAATCGTCCTTTCCGCCTTCCAGATAGATCACATCTTCGTGCAGCGGATTCTTTTCCGCGTTGAGATAACGGACGTAATCCACAATTCCGCCCTCATAGCAATACGTCACCTCGCGCTCGGCGACAGGCAGACGCTCATCGGTAAACACGATGCTAACGCCCTTGTTGAGATACGCCAGTTCGCGCAGACGGCGATCCACAGTGTCGTGATTGAACACCGTATCCTCAAACACACGCTTATCGGGCAAAAAGGTGGTCTTGCTGCCCTTTTTGCGGGTGTTGCCGATCTTGACCAGCGGGGTCATGGGCTTGCCGGAGATGATCTTTTTCTCCTTTTCATCCCAGACGGAGGCAAACTCCTGCCGGTAAGCAGTATAGCCGATGTAAGATTCGCAGACCAGCCACTCGCTCAGGGCGTTGACGACCGACGCGCCCACGCCGTGCAGCCCGCCGGAATAATTATAGTTTTTGCCGGAGAACTTTCCGCCGGCGTGCAGCTGCGTATAGACGACCTCCACGCCGGAGATGCCCAGCTGCGGGTGGATATCGACAGGAATGCCTCTGCCGTTGTCCTCCACCGAGGCGCTTCCGTCTTTATAGAGCGTCACACGGACTGTGTCGCCGTAGCCGTTTGCCGCCTCGTCGATGGAGTTATCCACAATCTCCCACAGCAGGTGATGCAAACCCTTTGTGCCCGTGGTACCGATGTACATTCCGGGGCGCATCCGCACCGCGTCCAGGCCCTTGAGCACCTGCAGGTCGCCCGCGTTGTAATTGCTCATTCGCGTCTCCTCCGCTGCAATTCATTTTTGTGCGCAAAAAAGCGGCGCACTGCGCTGATGAATTTCGTATCACAGCCGATAACCGTGGTCCGAAATTTAATTTTACAACACAGTGAGCCGCTTTGTCAAATGTTCACAGAATCACCGAACGGCGGTAAGCTCCTTAAAAGAATCCTTGAGCGCCAGATAGACCTTGTCGTAGAGCGCGAAGGTCTTGTCATAGACCGCGACGTTTTCGGGGATGGGCAGGGTGCGGGTTTCCTCGCGCAGCACAGAGCTGGCTTCGATCAGATCCTTCCAGATGCCGACGCCCACGCCCGCAACCAGCGCTGCGCCGTAAGCGCCGCCCTCGCCGCTGCCGGAGACCGTCACCACGGGCAGGTTGAACACATCCGCTACGATCTGCCGCCAGAGCGGGCTCATCGCACCGCCGCCGGAGAGGATCACCTTTTCGGGCTTGATGGAAGCATCCATCGCATAGATGCGCTCGGAAACGTCGCGCAGCGAGAAGGTAACGCCCTCCATCACGGCGCGGGTCATTGCGCCCTTTCCGTGCTCCAGGCCCAGCCCATAGAACACACCGCGCGCATCGGAATCAAAGTGCGGGCAGCGCTCGCCGGAAAGATACGGCAGAAAGATCAGCCCGCCGCAGCCGGGCGCGACCTTTTCAGCCTCCTCGCCCATGATGTCGTAGACGTTGCGGCCGGTGCGCGCCGCCTCCTCCATCTCGGCCTTGCACAGCGTATCGCGATACCAGCGATAGGAACCGCCCGCCGCCAGCGTCACGCCCATGGCGTGCCATAGATGCTTGGCGTTGTTGCAGAACACCTGCAATTGGCCGCCCTTGTTCTCCTTGAAACCGTCCAGACCCATCGCCACCACGCCGGAGGTGCCGATGACCACGCCGAGCACGCCCTGACGAACCAGGCCGGTGCCGGTGGTTTGAATCACTGCATCGCCGCCGCCGGCTGTCACGGGCAGCCCTGCGCGCAGACCGGTGAGTTTGGCGACCTCTTCGGTCACGGTGCCTGCAACCTCATAGGATTCATAGCACCTGGGGAAGAGCGAACGCGGCAGGCCGAGCTTGGCGATCAGCTCGTCGCTGAAAACGCGGTTCTTCACGTCAAAGAAGCCGGTGCCGGAAGCATCCGCCACCTCCGTGGCCTTTTCTCCCGTGAGCATGAAGCGGATATAATCCTTGGGATTGAGAATCACGCGGGTCTTTGCAAAGTTTTCCGGCTCGTTTTCCTTCATCCAGAGGATCTTGCCGCCGGTATAGCCGGTGAGCATGCGGTTGTTGGTGAGCTTGAGCAGCTCCTCCAGACCGCCCGCCGCTTCGGTGATCTCCTCGCACTGCTTTTCGGTGCGCTGGTCGTTCCAGAGAATGGCGGGGCGAACAACCTGGTCATACTCGTCCAGCGCTACCATGCCGTGCATCTGGCCGGACAATCCGATGGCAGCGATGTCCTGTGCGGGCACATTGGCCTTTGCCAGCACCGCGCGAATGGATTCCACCGAAGCAGCCCACCAATCCTGCGGATTCTGCTGCGTCCAACCGGGCTTAGGCGTTTCCATCGGATATTCAATGGTCTTGGCGGCGATGACACGGCCCTGATCGTCCACCAGAATGGTCTTGGTGCCGGATGTGCCGATATCGATGCCGAGTATGGTTTTCATAGCTGTCTCTTCCTCTCTTTGCCATTACTTCTCGATCTGCGGGCTGACGAGCAGGCCGCTCTTGCGCAGACGGTACTCATAGCACCAGCGAACGCCCTCGCTTCTCCAACAATCCGGGCCAAACCAGCTGGTGGAATCGTCGCAGTTGTGCACGCAGCCAAAGCCGTTGACGCGGTTGCCATAGACCGTGATGCCCACCTCATGTTCGCCGGGCTGAAGGTTGGTGAAGGTATATTCATAGGGCGCATAGGCCATATCTCCCTGCCGCACGCCGTCCATCTCCATGCCGAGCACGGAGCCGCGGTACTGCGGCACGCGGATTGTCAGCGTGTCTTTTTCCACCCGCACTGGGATCTTATAGGTGACGTTTCCGCAATAGAACGGAAGTCCCTGCGTGGTCCAGTCGCCGAAGCCAAGTCTGCGCACCGGCGGGATGACGGTCTTTTCCGCTCCCTGCACGCGCACGCCGAAATCACCCAGCAGATAACACCACTCTACGTTGGAGCGCCTGCCGAAGGGCAGGGTAAGCTCGATCACACTGTCCCCTGCGGGCAGGTCGGGCAGCTGAACCTTTTTGATGGATTCGTCCACGAACCAGCCGACGGACGCGTTGTCCACCGGGCAGCCG
>CAJJNQ010000009.1 GCA_905193155.1 uncultured Christensenella sp. | reverse complement strand
CTCCTTCAAAGGGGCAACTGCCAGTACAGGATTGGTTGCTTCTATTGTACCAAGAGACTGCGTATTTGTCATTCAGAATCCTCCATCTTTTCTGCAAATTTTTCGCCCATGATGCGCTCCATCTTTCTGTCCAGCGTTTCCACGCCGTCATAGCTGCCTGTGACGGTGTAGACTGTGCCGCCGATTTCCTTTTGCAAGGTAAACTCCGGCAGCCAGAACGCGGACAGATTTTTCACGCAGAGATGCCCGCCCTCGTTGAAGTAGCAGTTGTGCCGTGGGTGGTTGGGCGGCAGGGGCTGCGGTTTCAGATACGGGTCTGGATTGGAGAAGTAATATTCTGCTGGCTCGTCGTGGTCTGCCTTTTCCCATTCCTCGATTTCTGCCAGCAGGTCAGAGTCAATTTCATGTTCAAACTTCTTATCGCTGTTCATGGTGGTGTCCTTTCTCCGATGGGTTATCGGTCTATATCGTGATGTTTGATTTTCGTCTTTTGTGGTGCGTCTGCTTTCAGGGCAACATCTACATAGCGGCGTACCTTTTGCAGCTCGGCAACTTCCTCCCGCTGGGCTTTCAGCTTCGCATACTCTGCTTCGTTCTCGGCAGTCAGCGCGGCAAGCTCGGTCTGCCATGCTTTCGGCGTCAGCTTCATATCCGGCAGATTTGCCCGCAGATAACGGTTCGCCGCATCCCATATTGCAAGATCGGCGCGGTGTGCTTCCGCAAACTTTTCCTGTTTGCCCTTCCAGCGGATTTGCTTGTATTCATCGTGGATGGGCTGTGTCTCTCGTAGGTTCTGCGCCTGTTCCATGAATTTTTGGAGCTGACGGATGCGCATCTCTCTCGGCTTCATGCCGCTGCGGATTTCGCTTGCCTTGTCATGGACAGCGGATAGGGCTGCATCCAGTTCTTCCAGCGTATAGATACCTTTCTCCGAAAGAAGATTGACGGCTCTGGAAATAGCTTTGAGTTCGTCTGCGGTGTGTTGTTGCTGCCAGCTTTGGGAATACTTTCTGCCCTTGGCTTTCTGAATATCCAGATAGCGAAACAGCATCGTGGAGAGGTCGGGGGATTTCGGCTGCGACGGCTCGGAACGCAAGCTCTCCTTCGCCTTGAACACATCAAGCAGCCATTCTTTCAGCTTACCGATCTGTGCCTTGATGTCACGGAGCAAACGGTTTGCCGCCTTGATACTGCGGTTCAGTTCGCCGCGCTCGGTGGCGATGCCTTTCTTCTCCATCTGTGACGCTGCCACACCGATATGAACGGTTGGGATTTGGTCGATCCCCTGCCGCTCGTAGCTGCGGTGGTCGATGCGCTCCGGGCGGTTGTTCTGTTCCAAAAACTCATTGGCAAGGTCAGCCCACACCTTGCGCCAGACCTCGGCGTTCTCCTGACTGTTCCAGTCCACAAGGTCAATCTTGCGGGTTTTGTATCTGCCGCTGGACAGACGGATTCTCTCGCCGTTTTCGTCCAGCACATATTCCTTTTTGGACTTCGGCAGCCACTTGCCATGTGCGTCCATCGGGCGCATGGTGAGAAGAATATGGGCGTGCGGATTGCCGTTGCCTGTGTCGTGAATGTTGAAGTCTGCACACATTCCTCTGGAAACAAATTGAGAGGAACAGTACGCACGGACAAGCCGTACCTGTTCCTCTCTGGATAACTCTATGGGCAACGCAACCTCCAATTCCCGCGCCAGTTGGGAGTTGCACGCCTTTTCAATTTGCTCCACGCTGTTCCACAGCGTTCCCCGGTCTTGAAAGTCCGAGGGAGCGTTGGGCGGCAGCAGGATTTCCGAATGGACGATACCGCGCTTTCGGGTGTAGTCATGGATCATGCCGTCCCATTCGTTTGTGATTTTCTCGCCGCTTCGGTAGGCAGCAGCGGCAACGGCTGACTTGCCATTCCCACGGCTAATGATCTTGATGCTGCAATGATAGATTGCGATAACGGTTTACCTCCGATCTTCGTGATTCAGCCCCATGAAACGGAACAGCTTGCCGCAGCAAGGTGTTCTGCTTCGTGGGGACGCAAAAGGGTAGACAGCGCAAGCTGTCGCAGGGAAAATGCAGTTTTCCCTGTGCGGCGCAAGCCGCCAATGTGGGCGCGTGGAGATTTCCATGCGCTCACAAGCTCTCGGTAGAGCGCACGACACCCGCAAGGGTGTATAAGTGCGCCCTTGTTACCAAGGGTATTATCCGGCTTCCACCCCCTCGGCGCGTTTTTTCAAATACTCCTGTGCTTCCATACTCTTTGCGATGTGATACAAGAAGTCCTTGCCTTCGTCCTCCGTCATGGTTTTCAGCTCCGGCACGATGCTTTCCATAAAGCCGCCGTAGAGAAAAATGCGGTGATTGCGCTCCTTGCGTTTCTCAACAGACAGTTTGCGGTTGAGCATCTTGTTTCGGTTTTCGTACTGCTGCAACTGCTTCTGCGTGCGTTCCAGTTCAGCATTACATTCTTCAAGGGTGGTAGGTTGTTTTCTTGGCATATCGTTCCTCCTGTGATTTTGTTTTTGATATAAAAAGACCGCCTACCAATGGTAAGCGGTCTTTGAATAAAGAAACATCATATACTAATTCTGTTTTCTTTGGATTAAATCCAAATGTTTAGATCATAGTCTTGGCCAGTAATAATCTTAGCGTATTGCGCTCCGATTACAATACCGACCGAAGTTAATGTCAAAAGCGCAATCCCACTATTGGCCCAATAATCAAAAACATCCTGCATCTCAGGCGCAAGTTTAACAACCAATTTTTGCACAGCTTCCTCTGACATTCTATTTTCTTTGAAGAGCTTTTTGAATATTTGCTGATGCTCTTGACTCATATCCAACCTCTCTATTAAAGTTGTCAGGACATCTTCGGACATTGCGTTGATTTGAAGTGTGTCACTGTTGTTTAGACATTTTAAGAATAGATTGGGATACAAGTCCACAAAACTTTTGCCATCAGCATCTTTTGGCAATTTGTCTTTCTCAATTCCTTTCATAAAAAGGCCGGAATAAGTATTCAAAAAGAGCGATGGCAATTTTTGGCTTACCGCTGAATACTGACTACATCCAGTAAAGTTTAGATGTTGGAATTCCGACTGTTTTTGACTGACACCTTTTTTGTAAATCGGCAAAACAGTGTTTTGAATATACTCAACAAGAGAACTGTGGTCGTTGACATTAAGCCGTACTGTATGTTTAAGAATAAATGCCAATGCCAATGTAGCCATTTGCGTTTCAATTAGTTTCGGAGCAATTTGAATAGATTCTCCTAATGCAATTTGAAGCAACGTGCGTGATGATTCTCCGATTCTCTCGGCCAGAATATTTGATAATACTGATGCAAGTTCTGGTGTTCCTGCTTTTATATACGCTTTTTGAGCTTCTGCGTAATCATATTGCATAGAGGGCTCTCTAAACTCGGACAGCGCTTGTTCATCAGTCATGTTCCGTTTACTTAGCTCTGCAACGACTTTTTCAAACAAGTCGCTATCCCGGCGCTTGGCTTCTTCGTATGCCTCGGCCTTGTATTTGTTCAATTCATCGCTTACAACATCAAGACACAGTGCTTTTGTATTATCATAACCCATACCTTGATTTACAACAATCAGCCCCGAATTCGAAGCAGCTTCGACACCGTAGTTATCTCCTGAGTTTTCTATGGATGGTTTTCTTTTAAGAAGATCACATGTTGATTTCACCAGAATTCACCCCCGAAATAACGCCTCTATTATTTCCACTGTTGCTGACTGACACGTCACCAGAAACTTGGGTGTTTCCGTTGCCATTAATACTGTTTTTCAATTTCTTAACTTCGTTCTTCGCCCCTATGGCAGCAATCGCAGATACAACTGCGGCAAGGGTGCTAATTGCACTTAATACTAAAGAGGCTATCTCCATTTTTATCTCTCCTTTATCATTTTTGCCCAGAAACAACAAATTCGTAAAGCTGTTTATTGCAATTTCTTTTGCGAACAATGTGATACTCAACATCGACAAAACCAATTGTAGTCATCATATCAACATATATTTTTTCGGCCGGAACAGTAATGTTATAAAAATTCGAATTTCCGATAATGTAGAACACTCTGCCTTTTGCGGCTAATCCGGCATATACGGAAGAAAGGTGTTTTTGCATATCTTCGAAATATTTTAATACATAGTTTGCCATTAACCCTGCAGACTTGTTGTCTGCATTAGATATTTTTTCTGCAATATCATAAACATATTGAGGAAGAGAATGGTCGCTTTTCCATGTGCCCAATAGACTTGTCGCTCGTCCCCATGTTCCACCTATTGCCTGCCAATCAAGATCGCTGGCCTGATCAGATGTCTCAAGATAATCCAGCCAATACATATATGGACGTAATTCACGAATATACGAAATTCTATTTGGGTATGGTGGCGAAGTAATAACCGTATCATATGCCCCATAACATTCCGCAGGGATGGATCTCGAGTCGTGCAATAACACTTTTGATGTTGCACGAGGTTGTAATAGTGCTCCTTTAGCAACCATTTCACAAACTGAAATAAAAGCTTCTTTTGCAATATCTATTGAAAAGGAACCTTCATTACCATCTTTGAATGATGTAGAAACATGGTTAAACGCAGCATTAGAAAGTTCAATTACTATTCGGCAAAAAGAAACGGTAAGTAGTTGTACAACAGCATCATCTTCAACAGTTTTAATTGCAGATTTTAGTTTTGCTAAAAATTCGGCTTGAGGCGGATTCCACCAACGATAAATATTGTAGATCGGAGGAAAATCGGTAGGCACGTATTCTTCTATGTGCTGCATTAATGTGTTTGCAATAGACAAAAACTCTTCGACCTTATCTCGATGATAAATGCCTAATTTTGCATTTCCCAACCAAACTAAAAAAGGATTGATTTCTAATGCAAATGATGAAATGCCTTTATTGGCACACACTAATTCCGTTGTTCCGGTACCTGAAAAAGGTTCCATAACACAACGAGGGGTATAATCCAACTCAGCAAGTATTTCTTCCACCAAGCGAACAGAGTATGCTGGAGTAAGTCGCAGCCATCCATGTCTACCCAAAGACGAATTGTATTTAAATGTGTATTGTGCGTTTTGCGTTATTGCTTCTTTATGCATTTACTCTGCCCTCATCAGCTGTTCAAGAACATGCTGAATCTTTTCTTTAAAGTATTCTTGGTTACTGTTCATGAATTCGACAAAGTCAAACCCAATAACCTGTTTAAAAAAGCTAAAGGTTGAAACGTAAGGGGATGTCTCAACAAAACCTTGGAGAATTGCCCATTTTGCGACATTATATCGAGCTACAATATCATCGTCTATCTGTGCAGACATAACCATTAGACAAGGGATATATCCATTGGCATACGCATTTGCTGCGTTGGCAATATCTGCGTTCTGACGTTTGGAGTCTTTGCTTTTGTATCCTTGCCTTACTTCGAAAACGATACCAGTTATTGCTTCCCGGATTGGAGTAGCAAGTTCCAGATTATCTGCTACTTGCATCATCCAGGCGGTACAGCGTTCTTTAATTTCTTCGTCTGGGATTTTATCAATTATAATTCGCCCATCCAAAGAAAGTGTACGTTCTTTTCCGTTAGTTCCAGTAACTTTGTAAGACCATGTGACATCGTCAGCATTGAGGCCAAGATAATCCATAAAAATAGCCCTGACAAGGCGTTCGCAGCCAATGCCAATTTGCCGATAAACACTGGTAATGCCACCAGCTGCTTTATGGGCAGAATACATAAGAGGATTGTCCAATCCAAGCCATTTATAAAACGCATCTGCTCCGTATAATGTTTGGAATTCTGCAAGCGAAAATCCACCATTTCGTCCATGCCCAAATTTGGGTGAATAGTGTGCACATTCATTAATTGGCTCTATAAGTATATTTCTATATCGAATGTTTTGCTCGGTTGTCATTATCTTTGTCTCCTTACTTTTCGTTCGAAACGGATATTACTTCTGAAATATCACATTTTAATGCAGCACATATTCTATCAATACTTTCCATAGAAACGTATTCATCTTTTCCAAGTTTTGCAAGTGTGCTACTGCTGATACCCGCAATTTCTTTTAAGTCAGTTCGTTTCAATTTTTTGTCCAAAAGTAATTTCCACAACTTCGTATAAGTAACTGCCATTCTGCTACCTCCGAATCATAATTTTTATTATATCAGAAAAGAATGAACATTTCAACGCAAATATAGATTTAATATCCTTTTTTGCAAACTTAATTTCTTTTATGGCGAATATTTTGCTTTGCATAATCGCTTGCCGCCTGTCGGCGTTCTTTACTGTATGGTGCAGTCAGACGGAAAGACAACCGCCCCTTTTCAATCTCAAACGCCTTGTAGCCTGTTTCGGTATCCTCGTCCGTCATATTGCAATGGTCGGGGTATTGCTCCGCATAGGCGGTCAGCCGCTTCTTCAAGTCGGTGTTATGGGTGTAGACGGTGATCCTGCTCTTTGTTTCATCAAAAAAGATTTCTGTGGTTTTCTGCCGCTTGGTTAGTCCCGTTCGCATTTTAACTCCTTTCTGCGCTCCACTCCGCGAGGGCGGCATTTTTCGGTGATTTTTCTCGGCTCTTGAATTTGGGAAAATAGCGATTTTCAAATAAAAACTGCTCGGGCAGAGAGTAGTGTGTCCGGGCAGTCATTATTGGCTGTTTTCTGTTTTTCCCAGCTCTTGACCGTTGGTGTGTTTTTTCAGCCAGAGCAATAAATCCTGCTTCATGACGAGCTTCCTCCCGCCGATTTTTAGCGTGGGGAAATCCTCTGCGTTCAGCAGGGTGTAAGCCCCGGCTTTGGATAGGTGCAACGCTTTGGCAATCTGCTTTGCATCCATCACATCGGGCATGGCTTCAAACGGTTCTTTGCTCATAAAATCTCCTTTCCCGCATGAAAAAGCAGCAGCTACCATTTCGGTAACTGCTGCCGCTTCTGCGTCTGTTTACTTGTCCAAATACTTCTGATACTCTGCTGTCACATAATCCTCATAGGCTTCGGCAATTTTGGTAATCCGCTTATGGACTGCGCTGGCGGTCTTGTAGCCAACCTTGTCTGCAATCTCCTGTTCAGTCAAGCCGTCCATGCGCAGCTTCAATATTTCCCGGTCTTTCTCGCTAATGCTCTGCTCGGCAAAGGCGGCAATCTGCATTTCAGAAATAACCTTCTGCTCAAACTCGCTCCGTGGATCGGCTACCTCGAAAATATCGCCGTCCTCGCTCTCCATCATCTCGTCAAGAGAAATTGGCTTGCCGGAGCGGTTGTGATGCCACTTCCGCATGAAATCCGTCTTGACGGTGCTGCTTGTGGTTTCGTAGTCCTCCACGGTGCGGTTCTCCCAGATCGCATCGATCATCGGCTGCCAGTTCTGTTCCGCAATCACCATGTCGGTGACATTGCCGACCAGATTGCTGAACTGCTGATAGGTCAGCCACGGCACTTCCACGCCCTGCGGGATGTTGTATAGGTTCTGGAAACCCAATCCGTTCTGTTCAAACTTCATGCGGATGTAGGGGATGATGCTGTACGACAGCCGCCACAAAGGGAAATATCCTGCATACTGATTCCAGCTGCCGGGAATGTCGCGGTAATTGCCCTTGCGGTCTTTGACTTGGAAGAACTGCCATGCGCTCCATGCGTAGCAGTCCCACACAAGCAGCTTGAACATATCGTCACATACGATGTGGTCATACTTATCCGTCCGCAAGACCTCATACGGGCAGCGGGGCAGCTCATAGGCTGGCTTCCACTTCTCCGCAAGCTCTCGCGGTAAGCTGTAAAACAGCGTCAGCCATGATTTGTCGCTGTCCTGCGGTATCTCGATGATCTCACCGGGCAGCACCACAAGAAAACCTTTTGGGCCTGTCTGCTTGTCCATCAGCGTCACCTCCAATCACTTCTGTATTCAGCCCTCTACTATATATGGCATGAGAACGGCTGAATTGTTCCAATGCCTCTAAACTTTTTTGAGATTTTTTGAAAAAATCTCGGAATGGATGGGATAGGATTGATTTAAGGCAATTATACCTGAAAGCTGTGAATAAATCTATTGCTTTTCGTGACAGCAAAAAAATAACGGGTATCCGGCTCTCACCGGATACCCGTTATTTCGTTGCCAATCCCGCCTGACAGATGCCATAATCGTAATTTTTAGAATTACTGTCTTATGAGCACCCTTGTAATCAAGCGGGTGCGTTTTTTGATGCAAGGGTTTAGAGCAGGAAAACCGTCTCATGGCCGGTTTCGTCAAACTGGAGCTTATGCAGCAGATGCTGCGCGACGGCGACGCTTTCTGCGGCGGTGACATAGCATTGCGACGCGCCGGTGATAAACACGCGTTCCATGGCAGCGCAAAGCAGAAAAAATCCCCAGCCACGCCCCTGATATTCGGGCAGCAGTGCAAAGAGGGGGATGCTGTCATCAATCATGCAGGCAAAGCCCACAGGCGTTTCTCCATAGAACAGCAGAAGAAGCTGATCCGGCGTACAGTCGCCCCATGCGCACTGTATTAAAGGCTGCAAGGAGGCGTCGGGCAGTGCGTGCTTTGCAATTTCGTGGCAGAGCGGCAGCGAATCGTCCGTGCCGTTTTCCAGCCGAATGCCGTCGGGCAGCGCTGCTTTGCAGTGAGCAACGAAGCGATCCCGCGGCAGCGAAAACTCCCGCGCCTGCCAAATCGGCGCACGGCCGAACTTGATCTGAACATAGTCGCAGAGCGCCTGATTGCCGCCGTTGATGTGCAGCGTCGCGCCGGGCGTGATGCGCGGGTCCCAGCAGGAGGACGCTTCGTTCAGGTCGCGGTCGGTCACATCGTGGGAGAGCGAGAGGTAAATCTGCGCGAGTCCTTCGTCCAAGTAATAGGCAAAAAGCCCTTTTTCCAGCGGAACACGCACAGCGTTGTGCTGCGCGCATTCCCGCGCGGCGCGATGGCTGATGTCAAAGAGTCGTGCGGACTGCGAACGCTGCGCATCACGGTATTGCGCGGAAAATTGCAGCGGTGTGCAGCTGTACTGCTGATGAAAAAGGTGGTAAAAATGGCTGATGTTATGGAACCCGGCCTGCTGCGCGGCCTGCGGCGGCGTAGCGCCGCTGTTAACCATCAATTCCGCCGCATACCCCAGGCGCTTTTGATTGATATAGGCCGTGGGCGACAGATGGACGTATTTGCGGAAGCTGCGCGTCAAATGCTCCTGCGTATAGGAGGTCATGCTCAGCAGCGCGGGCAGGCCGCAGATGAAATTCTTCGGCTGATCGAGTTGGCGCAGCACGTCCGCCATCCAACGGGGTACGACCTGCGCCTTGTCCAGTCCCTGCCGGGTGAAGAGCTGAAGCAGCAGCTCCGGCAGCAGCGCGCAGAAGGTGCGCCGCCGGGAAGGGCCGGAGGGCATCTGAGAAAGCTCCGTGAAACGGCGGCGTATTTCCAGATGTGCCGGGCCCGTCAGCTTGATGCTGGGCGGCAGCGCCGGGTCGGTCGCGCTCTCTACGGGGATACGCATCCAGAGGAAAGCCTGCGCGGTCAGCGCCAGGGAGATGTTGACGTTGATGAACTCAAAGTCCGAAAAATTCAGCAGCTGATAGCAGTGCACATCGTCCGGACGGATGAAAACCAGCGAGCCCTCCGTCACAATCTGAGAGGAACCGTTGATCTGATGCAGCGCCTGCCCCTTGACGACGTAGAAAATCTCATAGAATTCATGCGAATGCATCGGGTAGGTTTCCGATACATGATATTGGTGCAGCAGCACCAGGTCGTCATCCGGCGTATCCGGCATGAAGGGCAGTCTCTGACAATCCATGAGTGAATCCATCTCCTTTTCAATCAACATAGCACAAAATAAGACAAAATGCAAGAAAGACGGCTTTTTGTCCGGAAATCAAAATATCGGTCGAAACGGCACGACACGCCTTGCGGGAGAATGCGCGGCGGGATATTCTCAGAGAAAAGAACGGCGGCGAGGGGGAAATTTCCCCGGAAAACGCCATGTGGATGAGAAAGGAGGGCGCGCATGGGGGAAGCGATCGTGATTACGTCGGGCAAGGGCGGCGTGGGCAAGACCACCGCCACGCTCAACATCGGCGCAGCCATGGCGCTGCGCGGCGCGCACGTTTTGCTGGTGGATACCGATATCGGGCTGCGCAATCTGGACGTGGTGATGGGGCTGGAGGAAAAGGTGGTCTACGATCTGGTGGACGTCGTGGAAGGAAAGTGCCGCCTGCGGCAGGCGTTGGTCGAAGATCCGCGCTTTTTCGGCAGGCTGCATTTGCTGCCCGCCGCGCAGACGCGGGACAAAGACGCGGTTACCGCCGAGCAGATGGACGCGCTGATTTCGGATTTGACGCAGAATGTCGATTATGTGCTGATTGATTGCCCGGCGGGGATCGAGCAGGGCTTCCGCAACGCGGTGGCGGGGGCGAATCAGGCGGTGGTGGTGACGATGCCGGAGGTTTCTGCCGTGCGCGACGCCGACCGCGTGATCGGCCTGCTGCGCGCCTGTGATCTGCCCGCGCCGCGGCTCATCGTCAACCGCGTGCGGTCGGGCATGGTTCGCCGGGGCGACATGATGCGTACCGGCGATATGGTGGAGATGTTGGGGTGCGAATTTCTGGGCGAAATTCCGGACGACGAAGCGGTGATCCGCGCGGGAAACCTGGGTGAACCGGTCGCGCGGGGCACGTCGCCCGTGTCGCTGGCCTATCGGGCGATTGCGGCGCGGCTGATGGGGCAGGAGGAACCGAGGGAGGAGAGCGCGCCGCCCACGCTGCTGCGGCGGTTGGCGCGGCTTTTCGGATGAGGAGGGAGAAGTTATGCTGGGGAGAGAAAGAACGCGGGATGTGGCGCGCGCCCGGCTGGGCAACGTGTTGCGAGAGGACCGCACGGCGGTCAGCGCCCGCGACCTTGCGCTGATGCAGCTGGATGTGCTGGCGGCGCTGTCGGACTATCTGGAAATGGAGCGCGATCAGGCTCACATCACGGTTTCCCGCGACCGGGGCGCAGGGCGGAGCCTGTTGGAATTCACCGTGCCGATTCGCTCTGTCCGAAGAAGGCGATGAAGAACTTTGGACGTAATAAAAAATTTACATTGAGAGCCGAAACCATTTGCAATTATCCCTCTCATGTTGTATAATTATCTTATGAAAATGATGAAACCATCTTGAGGGGGTATGATTATGAAGCTGATTATCGCGATCGTCCAGGATGAGGACGCGGCCCGTCTGGTCAGCAACCTGATGAACGAAGGTTACAGCGTGACCAAGCTGGCCACCACCGGCGGTTTCCTGCGCGCGGGCAACACCACCCTTCTGCTCGGTGTGGACGAGGAGAAGTTCCAGGGCGCAATGGACGTCATCGAAAAGGTCTGCAAGAGCCGCAAGCAGATTGCAACTTCGCCCTCCCCGGTTGCCGGCACCACCGGCGTTTATGTGCCGTATCCCATCGAGGTCATGGTCGGCGGCGCAACGGTGTTTGTGCTCAACGTGGAGCAGTTCATCAAGCTCTAAGATATGGCGCTGAAATTTTCGCAGATTCATGGACAACCGGGTGTGCTTGGGGAGCTTTCCCGCTCCTTTCAGGCAGGCTCGGTTGTCCATGCCTTTTTGATCCATGGAGACGAGGGCTGCGGCAAAAAAACGCTGGCGCAGACCATGAGCATGGCGCTGCACTGCACGGGCGAGGGCGAAAAGCCCTGCCTGGAATGCGGCCCATGCCGGAGAATGCTGATGGGCGTGCATCCCGACCACATCGAGGTGGCAAGCGATTCTTCCGTCATCTCGGTTAAAATGGTGCGCGATCTGATCGACCGGCTGACCGAAAAGCCTTATGAGGGCGGCTGGCGCACGGTGATCATCCACGACGCGGAAAAAATGAACGAGGCGGCGCAGAACGCGCTGCTCAAAACGCTGGAGGAGCCGGATGGCCGCACAGCCTTTTTTCTGCTGACAGCGCATCCGGAAGGACTGCTGGCGACGATTCGCTCCCGCTGCCGCCCGGTATTCATGCCAAGGCTTTCCGAAGAGGTCATTGCTTCGGAACTGATCGGCAGGGGAATGTCCGAAGGCCGCGCGCGTTACGCGGCAAGGCTTTCGCAGGGCGTGATGGGGCGCGCCATCGCGCTGTGCAGGGAGGACGATCCTTATTTTGCCTGGCGGGATGAAGCGGTGAAGCTCATGCAGACGCTGCGGCGGAAGGATGACGTGCCGCGCGCGGCTTCCGCATGGAACGAAAAGCGCAAGCCGGAGGATTGCCAGGCGTTTCTGGACGCGCTGGAAACCGTGCTGCGCGACGTGATGCGCGTGCAGAGCGGCCTTGCGCCGTTTGACGGGCAGATTCAGGAAGCGCTGGAAGAGATGGCCGGACACTTTACAATTGACCGGATTGCCTGTATCATGGAGGAAGCGGTGCGCGTGCGCAAACGTCTCGGCGCGCACGTGCAGTGGCGTTCCGCCTGGACGCCGTTGCTTCTAAAAATCGTGGAGGACTAAAAAACTATGACTACCGTTATCGGCGTCTCATTCAAGCGCGCGGGAAAGATGTATTATTTCGATCCCAACGGGCTGGAATTGCATATTGGCGATAAAGCGATTGTGGAGACTGCGCGCGGCATGGAGTGCGGCGACGTGGTCACCGAGGTCAAGGAGGTGGAGGACGACGAGGTCGTTCAGCCGCTCAAAACCGTCATTCGCGCCGCCACAGAAGAAGATTTGAAAAAGATTGCGCTCAACACCCGCAAGGAGGCCGAGGCTTTTGCCATCGGTCAGGCGCGCATTGCCCATCATCAGCTGGAAATGAAGCTGGTGGATGTGGAATATACCTTTGATGTCAGCAAGATCATTTTCTATTTTACCGCCAACGGCCGCATCGATTTCCGCGAACTGGTCAAGGATTTGGCTTCGATTTTCAAGACCCGCATCGAGCTTCGGCAGATCGGCGTGCGCGACGAGGCCAAGATGATCGGCGGACTCGGTTCCTGCGGCCGGCCCATCTGCTGCCGCACTTTCCTGGGGGATTTCCAGCCGGTGTCCATCAAAATGGCCAAGGAGCAGAACCTGCTGCTCAATCCCACCAAGATCTCCGGCCTGTGCGGCAGACTCATGTGCTGCCTGAAGTATGAGCAGGATACCTACGATGAGGTGTACCACAGCGTGCCGCGCGTGGGCAAGGAGGTCATCACGCCCGACGGCCGCGGCATTGTGTCCGAAGTGGCCGTGATCCGAGAAAAGATCAAGGTTCGTATGCCCGGCAAGGACGGCGCGATGGAGGTTCACGAATACGAATTCGATCAGGTGCAGCTGGCGCCCAAGGACGGTTCTCAGCCGCAGTCTGTGCCCGCACCCGCAGAGACGGAAAAGCCCGCCGCAGCAGAGCAGGAAAGCGTGCAGAGCGGGGAAGCAGCCGTGGATTCTGTGCAGGAAGAGAAGCCCGCCGCGCCTGCACAGGGAGAACGCATCGGCGATCGTCCGCAGCGCCCGCGCCCGCCCCGCAGCCGCAACGGCGGCAACCGTCTGCCACGCAGGGACGGGGAAGCGCCCCGCAGCGGCGCGCAGGACGGTCAGAGCGGAGAGGGCAGACCGCAGGGCAGCCGCCCGCCGCGTCCCCAACGCAATGGGAATCATAACGGCGGCAATAACCGTCGCGACGGCGAACGCCCGCAGGGCGAGGGACAGAACCGCCAGGGCGGCAGCCCCAACGGCGGCAACAACAACCGCCGCAGCCGTCCGCCGCGCCAACGCACGGAAAACGGCGGCGTGCGCACCTTGCCCAAGGAGCAGCGCCCTGTGCCCGAAACGGCGGCTCCGTCCAAGGGTGAGGATTGATGCTGTAAAAGATTTCATCCATCACATGGAAACAGATTTTTTGCTTGCAACCGACCGCATGGAATGCTACAATATGCTTAAAGCAGAGGGTGACCTCTGAAATCAGCATATGGAGGTGAATCACCCATGGCATTCAAGATTTCCGATGATTGCATCAGCTGCGGCGCTTGCGCGGCCGAATGTCCTGTTGGCGCGATTTCTGAGGGCGACGGCAAGTTCGTCATTGATGCGGATACCTGCATCAGCTGCGGCGCTTGCGCCAGCACCTGCCCCGTCGGCGCTCCTTCCGAGGAGTAATTTCCGACTGAAATCAGGAGAGATGAAGCTCCTGCCGGTTTTCCGGCAGGAGCTTTGTTTTTTCTGCGAATTGGGAATGATTGTGTTTTCCGGCAAATAAGATGTAAACGATTTGTTTATATGCGGGGCCAAGGTTTGACGCGCGGCGGCCTGTGATGCTATACTTTTCTATGCAGAAATCCGCGGTATTTCGCGCCCAATCGGGAACTTTTTCCATGAGGCGCGCAGGCAGTGCGGAGCCATCATTTTTCACTTTCGCCAGCGTTTCAAAGAGACAAAACCCGAACTCGGGCGTCGGTGTATACGAGGAGGAATTCAAGAAGATGAAACGGATCATTGCCCTGCTTTGCAGCATCACGCTGCTGTGCGCGGCGCTTCTTGTGGGGATGCCCACGGCGCAGGCCGCAACTGACGGAATGGTGCGCGTCTGGCTGAAATCCATGGATTATTACGGAAGCATCCAGTCGGTCAGCATCACGCTCAACGGGTCGTATTCCATTCCCACCGCGCCGGACGTCGTACTCTCTACGCGGGGAACCTATTCCATCGAGGTCGTCGGCGGCACGCTGATGATCTCCGGCACCGGCATCGATGCCCCGGTGGACGTCGGCAGCAAGTTCACGATCAAGCAGCACAAGAACGACGATGGATCCATCGGCACCATCAGCCTGTACAACAACAAGTACGGCACTCGTTCCTATCGCGGCGATATGAATTTTGATATCAGCGGCGGTTCGCTGCGGCTGATTAACAAGGTGTATATCGAGGACTACCTTTATGGCGTGCTGGCGGGAGAGCTGTCCAACACCTTCCCGCTGGAAACCCTCAAGGCGCAGGCCATCATCGCCCGCTCTTACGTCTACAACCGCATGACGGGCAGAGAGCCGAACTATGAAATCAACGATACCTCCGGCGATCAGGTCTACAAGGGGTATAACGCGTCCAACAATGTCATTATGAGGGCAGTGAACGAAACGGCGGGGATGCTGCTCAAGTACAGCGGATCGGTGGTCAACGCCTATTTCGGTGCGTCCAACGGCGGTCAGATCGAACTGCCCGGCAATGCCTGGAGCAAATCTTCATCCCTGGGCTGCTATGTGATGCGGGACGACCCCTACGACTTGCGCAATTCCTCGTCGCGTTCGGTCACATATACCTTTACCTCTGACCCCAATTCGCTGGATACCGGGTTCTATACCCTGATTCAGGAAAAGGTTTATAACCAGCTCGGCTATTATCCCACCATTGAATCCATTCAGTCGGTGTCGCTTTCCAACCCGGTGGAGACCGATCGCCGCAGTGTGGGCGTCAGCCGCAACTACCAGACCATGAACATGACCGTGCTGGTCAGCGACGGCAGCATCTGGGGCGGAGGCGGAGACGGCAGCAACGTTTACGACGATACCTGGACCGGCAACAGCGGAACGGGCACTTCGCAGTCGGTGGATATCTCCATCTCGCTGCACAACGAGCTGAAATACGTCCTCTTCAGCGCGGATTCCGACCTGCGTCTGTTTAAGCTCGAAACCAGCGGAAGCTATTATTACCTGACACTGGCCAGATACGGTCACGGCGTGGGCATGTCCCAGCGCGGCGCGCAGCAGATGGCCAAGGAAGGCGAATCCTACAAGAGCATCATCAACTTCTACTTCGACGGCGTGTCCCTGCCCACAATTGACTTCAAGCGCGAGGAGCTGACCCGTTATACGCCCATCGCCACCAAGCCCATCGCACAGGCGACGGTGACGTCCTCGACGCTGAGAGTGCGCTCTGATGCGAGCTCTTCCTCTGCTAAGCTGGGCACGCTTAGCCGCGGCACGACGGTGGACGTTTACGCTAACCTCGGTGATTGGTTGTGCGTGAGCTTTAACGGCTCCATGGGCTATATCAGCGCGTCCTATGTGACGCTGACCGATTACGACGGATCGGAAGTACAGCCCACCCCCACGCCCGACAACGGCGGCAACAACAATGAAACCGCCATCGGTCAGGCGCGCGTGACGCTTTCGACTGCGTCCTCTACGCTGAAGCTGAGAAAAAGCCCCTCTTCTTCTGCGGCGGTGTTGACTACGATGGCCAACGGCATGGTGGTGGATCTGCTGGCAGACGAGGGGGATTGGCTCAAGGTGCGCACGCCCTCCGGTGTGACGGGCTACGCTTCGGCGGCCTACCTGCGCGTGCTGGACAACGGCACGACGTCAGAGCCCACGGCGACGGCCACGGCAACCGCGGCGCCGACGGCGACCAACGCGCCCGCAGGCGATGTGGTGGCCACGGGCGTGATCACCGGCAGCAGCGTCAACGTCCGCTCCGGTCCCTCGACTTCCGCGACCAAGCTGGGTTCGCTTAAACTGGGCAACACGGTGGAAATCGTCGCGCAGAACAACGGTTTTTACAAGATCATCTACGATAACGGCTATGGCTATGTCTCCGGCAGCTATGTCAAGGTTACAGGCAGCGTAGAAACCCCTGCGCCGACGGACACACCGACCGCAACGCCTGCTCCGACCGGCACAACTGCACCTACGGCAACGACAGATCCTTCTATGCCCATGGGTCAGGCCTATATCTCTATCGACGGAACGGCATTGATGGGTTCGCCCAGCGGCAGCGTCATCTATGAGTACCTGAGCCGCAATACACGCGTGACCGTGCTCAGCACCGAAGGCGGTTACTGCTATGTGCGCACCGCGAACGGCGATCTTGGCTATGTGGCGGCCTCCGCGGTGGCCACGGCGGGCACGGAAACCGCCGCGCCCAGCGAGAGCGCGCAGCCCACGCAGAACCCCGGCAACACCGCGACGGAGCAGAAGGGGAGCATCAAGCTTTCCTCCAGTTCCTCGACGCTGAACCTGCGCGCGCAGCCCAGCACCTCTTCGGGCATCGTTGCTTCCTTAAAGCATGGCGCGAGCGTCACGGTCACGGGGGAGAGCGGCGATTGGTACGCCATTACCTCCGGCGGCAACAGCGGCTATGTCATGAAGAAATACGTCCGCGTCTCGTCGGATACCGATACCGGCAATGACAATACGGGCAGCGATACGACCACAAAGGTGTTCCCCGCGACCATCAAACTCGGAAGCGCAAGCTCCACGGTCAATGTCCGCGCCGGCGCGGGCACCAATACCACCAAGCTCGGCTCCCTCAAGAACGGCGCATCGGTCAATATTGTGGCCAGCAAGGGCGATTGGTACAAGATCGAATACGGCACGGGCTACGGTTATGTGCTCAAGAGCTATGTCCGGCTCAACAGTTCATCCTCGTCCGGCTCTGATTCGTCGGGCAGTTCCTCTTCCGGTTCTTCTTCGACGGCGACGACGACGACCTCGGTCAACCTCCGCGCCAAAGGCACGACGGCCAGCGATAAGCTAGGGACCTTCGCTAAGGGCACAAAGGTCACGGTGCTGGATAAAGGCTCATCCTGGAGCAAGGTTGAGGTTTCCGGAAAGACCGGCTATATGCTCAACTCCTATCTGAAATTCAAGTAAAGATCTGTTCTGCGAAAGGGGCGCTGATAAAAGCGCCCCTTTGCTGTGAAATGAGGAAAATATGGAAAATATCTCCCTTCTGGAGGGCGAACGCATCGACGATCTGCAATGCGGCGGCGCGCGGATCATCCAGCATCCCGGCCTGTTTCGATTCGGCACGGACGCGGTGCTGCTGCAAAACTTTGCCAATCTCCCTTCGCGGGCAAGGGCGGTGGATCTAGGCACGGGCACGGGCATCCTGCCCATTTTGCTCTGTACGCGGCAGACGCAGATCACCTTTGACGCGGTAGAGATTCAGAGCGCCTGTGTGGACATGGCGCGGCGGTCGGTGCAGCTCAACGGTTTGCAGGAGCGAATCGCAGTGCATGAAATGGATTTGAAGGATGCGCCGGAAAGGTTGGGGAGGGAGAAATACGACGCGGTGCTGTGCAATCCGCCCTACGGCAGGCGCGGCGGCGTGCTGCATAATCCCAATTCCGCGTTGGCGATTGCCCGGCATGAGATTTTGACCGACCTGGAAACCGTGGTGCACACCGCGTCGCGCCTGCTGCGGCCGGGCGGAAGGTTTTTCATGGTGCATCAGGCCGACCGGCTAGCGGAGATTGCTGTATTTTTTTCGCAGGAGAAGCTGCCGCTCAAGCGCCTGCGCACCGTGCATCCCGCTCCCGGCGCAAGGGCGCAGTTGGTGCTGTGCGAAGGACTGAAAATGGGCGGCGACGGCTGCGCCGTGCTGCCGCCGCTGATCCTCAAGGACGATTCCGGCGCGCCGTCCGGGGAGGTACAAAAGATTTACGCCGGAGAAAAAACTGTGTAAACAATCTTTGAAAAATGCCTGTTTTCCGCGATAATTTGGCGCTGTTTGGTTGACAAGGACGGAGAGCGGGTGTATCTTCTTTAGAGGTTATGAAACAGATGAGAATTTGCAGTGAGAAAAGGTGGGACGAAAGGGCATGAGCAACAGCAAGAAGTCCTTCGTGGGCGGGGCGGCAATCCTGGCAGCGGCGGGGCTGATCGGCAAAGTGATCGGCATGTTCTACCGCGTGTGGCTGACCGACCTGATTACGTCCGAAGGCATGGGTCTTTACGGAACGCCCTATTCGGTCTATAACTTCCTGCTGGTGTTGTCCTCGGCGGGGCTGCCCACGGCGATTTCCAAGATGGTGTCCGAGCGCCTGGTTTCGGGCGATCGCGCGGGCGCAAAACTGATCCTAAAAAAGACGCGGCGCATTCTGCTGTGCACCGGCCTTGCGGCCACGGCCATCATGGCGTCGCTGTCGCAGCCCATTGCGCAGTTGATGGGCGACCCTGCCTCTGCGCCCGGCTTTGTGGCGCTGGCGCCGTCCATCTTTTTTGTCTGTCTGATTTCTTCTTATCGCGGTTATTTCCAGGGTGCGCAGAACATGGCTCCGACGGCGATTTCTCAGCTGATCGAGGTTCTGGGCAAGGTGGTCTTCGGCTTTGCACTGGTCAAGCTGATGGCGCCTCAGGGTCTGATTTACGGTGCTGTGGGCGCGATTCTCGGCGTGACGATTGCGGAGCTGCTGGCACTGGTCTTTATGATGGCGCGCTACTATATGGAGCGGAAAAAGCATCCGCTGGGCGAGGCGCTGCCCGCGCAGACCGCGCCGCACTTTTACCGCACGCTGTTCAGCATCGCCATTCCCGTGACCATCGGCGCATCGATGATGCCCATCGTCAACCTCGTGGATGCGTCGCTGGTGGTCAACCGCCTGACGCACATCGGCTATGAGCTCAAAAATGCCCGGGAAATGTACGGCGTGCTGACGGGCATGGTCAACACCATGGTCAATATGCCTGCGGTCATCACGCTGTCGTTCTCGATGTCGCTGGTGCCCGCCGTTTCCTCTGCGCTGACGAAAAAGGATCAGCAGGGGTTGCAGCGGATGATCTCCACGGGGCTGAAGCTCGCGCTGATGATCGGCTCGGCTGCAGCGGTGGGCATGGGGCTGCTTTCGCACCAGATTCTGCGCTTGCTTTACGCTTCGCAGCCGGAAAACTGCCTGGAATTGGGCGGTCAGCTGCTGGCGATCATGTCCGTCGGCGTGCTGTTCCTGGCGGTGGTGCAGACCACGACCGGTATGCTGCAAGGGTTGGGAAAGCCCAGCTATCCCGTTAAAACCCTTCTGGTCGGCATTGTGGCCAAGACCGTGCTGAACTATGTATTGATCGGCATCCCGCAAATCAATGTGCTGGGCGCGGCGATTGCCACGGTGGTTTGCTACGCGATTGCGGCGCTGGGCAATGTATATATGGTGCTCAAGCTCTCTAAAACGAAGCTGAAGCCCGTCGATGCGCTGGTGCGCCCCGCGCTGGCGGCGGGCGGCATGGGCGCGGCGGTGTGGGGCTTTGTGCACCTGATGGGCGGACGGCTCGGCAACACGATGCTGACGCTGGGTGCGGTGTGCCTGGGCGTGCTGGTTTACGCCGTGCTGGCCTTTGTGCTGCGCGCGCTCTCTAAGGAGGATCTGGCGCTGATTCCCGGCGGACGTCGGGTCGCGCGCCTGATGGATAAGCTGGGAGGAAAGAAAGCATGATAACCCTAGTCGGATTGGGCGTGGCGCGCGGCGATTTGACGCTGAATGCTGTCGAGGCCCTGATGAGCGGCGAAAAGGTGCTGCTGCGCACGGAAGTAACGCCTGCGGCCGATTTCCTTCGGGAGAAAGGCGTTCCGTTTGAAACGATGGATGACATTTATGAGGAAAACGAGGATTTTGACGAGGTCAACGACGCGGCGGCGGAGCGCGTGATCGACGCGGCGCGGTCGGGCGGCGTGATCTACGGCGTGCCGGGCGGCGCGGGACTGATGGATGCTACGGTCAGCGCGGTGATCCGCCGAGCAGCGGAAGAAAAGCTGGATTGGCGCGTGATCCCCGGAGTGGGGCTTTACGAGCGCGCAGCGGCGGAAGCGGGCGCGCTGGACGGCGCAAACGTGCTGGCGGCGATTGATGTGACGGAGGATACCGTGATTGACGTGCGCAGGCCGCTGGTGGTCTGTGAGGTCAGCGATCGCATGGCGGCGTCGGATTTGAAGCTGTCGCTGATGGAGCATTATCCCGAGCAATGGCCCGTATACTGCGGCGGGGAAAAGCTGACGCTGGACGAGATCGACCGCAGAAAGCATTACGACCACCTGACCTGCTTGGTGCTGCCGCCGCTTGCATTGGAGGAGGCGGAGCACTACGATCTGGATCACCTGATGCAGATTGTCACGCGTCTGCGCGCGCCGGGCGGCTGCCCGTGGGATCGCGAGCAGACCCACCGCAGCATGAAGGCGGATCTGGTGGACGAAACCTACGAGGTGCTCGACGCGATCGACCGGGATGATCCTGACGCGCTGGCGGACGAGCTGGGCGATGTGCTGCTGCACATTGCGATGCACGCGGCCATCGGGCAGGAGCACGGTGAGTTCACGATCCGCGACGTGCTGGACGATGTCTGCAGCAAGATGATTCGCCGGCATCCGCATATATTCGGCGATGTTCACGCGGAAACATCGGAAGAAGTGCTGCAAAACTGGGAGGCCATCAAAAAGCAGGAGAAATCCTTGCAGAGCCAGACCGGTGTGATGCGCGACGTTCCCCGCTCCTTCCCGGCGCTGATGCGCGCGGCCAAGGTGCAGAAGAAGGCGAAAAACGTAGGCTTCGACTGGGACGACGCAAAGGAAGCGCTGAAAAAAGTGCGCGAGGAGACCGGCGAGGTCGAAGAGGTCTGGGACGATCCCGAAAAGCTCTTTAGCGAGCTGGGCGATCTGCTCTTTGCGGCGGTTAACGTTTGCCGCATGAAAAAGGTGCCGCCGGAGCTCGCGCTTCAGGGTGCAACGGAGAAGTTCATCCGCCGCTTTTCCTATGTGGAGGAGCACGCGAAAATGCAGGGACAGGAGCTGAACGGCATGACGCTGGAAGAGATGGACGTTTTGTGGGAAGAATGCAAGGCACTCGAACGAAAAAATCCCTGAAAAATCGGCTTCTTTAACAAAAATTAATAAAAGTTCGGCAGGAAAAAACGCCAATATGGCGAAAATAAAGTAAGCGAAAGTCCGAAGGGGCTTTTGGCATAAATCCCAAATCATCAGGAGGCTAATTTCATGAATAAAGCAGAGCTTATCACCGCTGTGGCCCAGAAGAGCGGCCTGACCCGCAAGGACGCCGACAAGGTTGTCGCGTCCGTGCTGGAGAGCATCACCGAGACTCTCGCTTCCGGCGAGAAGGTTTCTCTGGTCGGCTTCGGTACCTTCGAGGTCAAGGAGCGCGCTGCGCATCAGGGCATCAACCCCTCCACCAAGGAGCCGATGCAGATCCCGGCCAGCAAGAGCCCGGTCTTCAAGTCCGGCAAGCAGCTCAAGGACGCTGTCAATAAGTAATCCTGCGCTTTATCTCATCGCGCGCCGCAGATTCCGAAAAAAGAATTTGCGGCACGCTTTTTTGTGCGCAGGAATTGACCTTTGGCAAGGAAATGGGTATAATTAAGTAAGAAAATATAGATTCCCTGAAAAGGAGCGATAAAGACATGGGTATTTTCACGGGCAAGGTCGCCATCATCACCGGCGGCGGCAAGGCAAAATCTATCGGCTACGGCGTGGCGACGGCTTATGCCAAGGAAGGCGCGAACCTGGCCATCACCGGCCGCAACGAGCAGAAGCTGCTCGACGCCAAGGAGGAGCTGGAGCGTCTCTACGGCATCAAGGTGCTGCCCATCGTGGCGGACGTCAACGCGGATGAGGAATCCGAACAGGTCGTCAAGGACGCGGTGAAGAAGGTCTACGATACCTTCGGCCGCATCGACGTGCTCATCAACAACGCGCAGGCTTCGGCCTCCGGCGTGCCGCTTGCCATGCAGACCAAGGATCATTTCGATCTGGCTCTCTATTCCGGTCTGTACGCCACGTTTTACTATATGCGCGAGTGCTACCCCTACCTCAAGGAAACGCAGGGCTCCGTCATCAACTTTGCTTCCGGCGCGGGCTTCTTCGGCAACGCGGGCCAGTGCTCCTATGCGGCGGCCAAGGAAGGCATCCGCGGCCTGAGCCGCGTGGCGGCCACCGAATGGGGCAAGGACAACATCAACGTCAACATCGTCGCGCCCCTTGCGATGACCTCTCAGTTGGAGAACTTCAAGATGGCGTATCCGGAAGCCTACGAGAAGAACGTCAAGGCCGTTCCGATGGGTCACTTCGGCGACCCGGAGAAGGACATCGGCCGCGTGTGCGTGCTGCTCGGCTCCCCGGACTTCAAGTATATGTCCGGCGAAACCCTCACCCTCGAGGGCGGCATGGGTCAGCGTCCCTAAAAATAAAAAAAGTTTTCAAAAGAGCGGTGGGAAGAAATTCCTGCCGCTCTTTTCGCTGCGCAAAAAAGATGCTATACTGATGAAAAAAACGGGAGTCCCCAAAGGGAGGATCACGATGAATCGCTATGCGGATTTTCATGGAAAGCCCGATTACGACAACCCGGAGGTGCTGGGTATTTCCCGCCTGCCGGCGCATACGCGCTATATGGCGTTTTCCAGCGTGCGCGAGGCGCTGCGCGGCGACGTGCGCCATTCGTCCGGCGTGCTGAATCTGGACGGCAGCTATCGCTTTAAGCTCTACGATAAACCGTCCCTTGCGCCGGAATTCTGGCAGGAGGATTTTGACGACGCGGATTTTGCCGACATCGAGGTGCCGGGCAACTGGGAAGTGCAGGGCTTTGCAAAGCCGGTCTACACCAACACCGTGTATCCCTGGGAAAACCGCGAGGAGAAGAGCTATATCCGCCCGAAGAAGGGCGCAAACGTTGTGCCCAACCCGCCGTTCATCCCGGAGGAAAATCCCACCGGCTGCTACCGCCGCGAATTCAATCTGCCCGTGCGCTTTGAGGGCAGACGGCTGATTCTGCGCTTTGAGGGCGCGGAAACCGCGTATTATGTCTGGCTCAACGGGCAGTGCGTCGGCTTTGCCAAGGACAGCAAACTCCCCTGTGAGTTTGACGTGACGGAGGCTGCGCGTCCCGGCCGCAATCTGCTCTGCGTGCAGGTGATGCACTTTGCCGATTCCAGCTATCTGGAAGATCAGGACTATTGGTATCTTTCCGGCATTTTCCGCAGTGTGATGCTGATCTCCAAGCCGAAGATTTCCATCGAGGATTATAAGATCACCGCGCTGCCCGATCTGCACCATTTGACGGGCGATGTGACCTGCGACGTGACCGTGACGCGCGAAGAGGGTTTTGCCGACTGCGGTGTGCGCGTGACGCTTTATGACGCGGAGGATCGCCGCGTGGGCGGCGGCAGGGGAGAAATCCGCGCCGAGGCGGAATACCGCACCGACCGCGTGCCAACGGCCAACAGCGCGCGCGTGCAGTTCCGAGTGGAGCATGTGCATCTCTGGTCGACCGAAACGCCCGCGCTCTACCGCGCGGTGATCGAGCTGACGGATGCGGCGGACAAGGTCATGGACGTGGAAGCCTGCGATATCGGCTTTAAGACCGTAGAGGTCAAAAACGGCGTGGTGCTGCTCAACGGCAAGCGCCTGATTGTCTGCGGCGTGAACCGCCACGAGCATTGCTGGGAGGGTGGAAGAACCGTCGCCCGCGCGCATATGCTGGAGGAAATCCGCCAGATGAAGCGCATGAACGTCAATGCCGTGCGCACCTGCCACTATCCCGACAGCCCGGATTGGTACGAACTGTGCGATCAATACGGCATTTTGCTGGTGTGCGAGTGCGATTTGGAGACGCACGGCGTGGCGGGCGCCCTGACGCACAACCCCGCCTGGGCGACGGCGTTCCTCGACCGCGCGGTGCGGATGGTGTGCAATTACAAAAACCATGTCAGCATCTATTCCTGGTCGCTCGGCAACGAGAGCGGCACCGGCGCAAACCATGCCGCGATGTATGGCTTTATCAAGGAATACGACCCGACGCGCCTTTGCCAATATGAGGCGGGGGAGCCGGGGAAGAACATTTCCGATGTGCGCGGCAATATGTACGCTACGATTGAGAAGATACTGGAGATGCTGGCATCGCCCACCGACGACCGCCCCATCATACTGGTCGAATATCTCTACCAGATCAGCAACAGCGGCGGCGGAATGAACAAGTTCAATGAGCTCATCGACCGCTTCCCGCGTTTCCAGGGTGGTTTTGTGTGGGATTGGCAGGATAAATCCCTCGTCGGACGCACCGCGGACGGCAAGCGCTTCTTTGCCTACGGCGGCGATTTCGGGGAGACGATGCACGACGAGGCCTGCCCGTATTTCATGACCAACAACGGCGTGGTGATGCCCGATCTCACCTGGAAGCCCGTGGCCTACGAGCTGAAAGAGGGCTACTGCCCGGTGCGCATTGCGCCCGTGCCGCGTGATTCCGCCTGGAGTACGCTGCCGCCCATCGGCAAGGCGCTGATCGTCAATCACGATCCGGTCAACTCGCTGGCGGCTTACCGCATCACGGCGCAGGTGCTGGAAAACGGCGTCATGATTGCGGAAAAGGAGCTGTCGCTGCCCGACTTGCCGCCGCTTCAGCATGAGATCTGCGATGTTTCGATTCCTTATGGTGAAAAGCCCGGCTGCCGCTACGATCTGAATCTGTGCATCTGCCGCCGCGCGGAAACCTTCTTTGCCCCCGCGGGCGCGCAGGTGGGGTTGGCGCAGCTGCCGCTGGAGAGCGGAGAGCCTGTGTTTGTCCCGGTGTGTAAGCCGGAGGGTGAAGTGCAGCTTATTTCCGAAAACGGCAAAACGACGGTTCGCGCCGGGGAGATCGAAGCGGCGTTTGACGAAAAGACGGGCGCGCTGGTGCGCTTGCAGCGCGGTGAGCAGGTCTATCTGAGCGGTGCGGCGGCCTGCTTTGACCGCCCCATCAGCGGGCTGGACTGCATTCCCGGCTGGGGCTGGCGCGACGCCTTTGAATCGGTGCGGCAGCTGAAAGGCGAATGCGTCACGTTCCGCGCGGTTTCGCTGGGCGCGGAAGCGCTTGTGGAGGCGGAATATGCTTATCGCAGTCGCTGGGGCGCGAAGGTACGCTTTAGCTGGCGAATCAGCTCCTGTGGTGTGAAAAGTGACGTGCACTTCGATATTGACCGCGCCTTCCGTGCGCTGCCGCGCGTAGGCGTGGAGCTGATGATACAGCCCGGCTTTGAGAAGGTGACCTATCTCGGCTGCGGCCCGAACGAGAATTACTGCGACCGGAAAATGAGCGCGCCGTTCGGACGGTACGAAACGACGGTCGAGGGAATGCACTTCGCGTTCAACCCGCCTTCCGAAAACGGCGGGCACGAGGGCACGCGCGAGATCGTGCTGGAAAATGAAGCGGGCGCACGCCTGACGATCACGCCGGAACAGGACATCCACTTTGACGCAATGCACTCGAAAATTTCGGATTACTTCGCTGCGGCGCATGAGCACGAATTGGTTCGCCGCCCCGAAACCTACCTGCATCTGGATGCGGCGCACGCGCCCATCGGCGGGGACATGGCCTGGTCCACGGGCGTAGATCTTGCCCAGATGCCCTGCGGCGGCGGGTATCACCTGCGCTTCCGGATGGCGCTTGCCTGATTTTTGCGGAACCTATTGACCGAGAGCGCACTTCAGGGCGCATGCTGAAAGAGAAATGAGGCCGCGGTTCGATTGTTGGAACGCTGAACGAGGTTTTCCCAAGCAAAGATGCAGTGCAGTTCCGGAGGCAACCGGAACTGCACTCAGATGGAATAAAGGTCGGGCTGTTCGGTGAAGAGGGCTGGGACGAGCCCTTCGTCCCAGCGGGCGGGTACACCGTGGCCAGCGATGTCGTCAGCTGCGTGAAAAACCGCGATTTAGTGCTGTTGCTGCCCCGTTTCGAGGAGCACTTGGTGAGCGATGTCAGTGGTGAGCTGAAGAATATCTCTGTGGCCTGCGGTTGGCATGCGGCGACAGAGAATCCCGCCGTGGAAAACAGTGGATTCCTGTCTCGCTTGCCTCTATTGCACTGGATTGAAGCCAAGCTCGATCGGGCCTGTGTGCTGAACGAGCCGGAAAGAGTGCGTCTGATCGAAATATAAGAGGTCTGTGCACTGTAAACATATGCCCTTCCGCTGAGAGACAGCGGAAGGGCTGTTTGCCAGTTGTGCTATGTAAGAAATGACGCACACGGCAAATCAGAATGAGATGAAGGAGCGTGAGTGCATGTTTGATGTTTGGATGGGAGCAGAACTTACGACGTTCGTTTTGATCTTCTCTGCTGCTGTGCTTTTACCCATTCAACTTTTGCTCTGTTTCAAAGTTAAGAAAAAAGCAATTCGCTTATTTCCTATTGTTGTCCTATTTATTCTGATGTTTATTTTTGCGGTAATGGCTGTTGCGGTTGATGGATGGGACAGTTTGGGATATTTATTTCTTGCCATTTTTACGGGTTTGATGTTGATTGCGTGCGGTATGGGTTGGGGTATTTGGATGATATCCCGTTTTCTGAAAAAGAAATAAACATCGGATCGAACGGCTTCGATTTGTTGGAGGGCTTGTCTTTGGTTTTGTACAAAGAAAAATACGCTATGGCTTTTAAGGGTGAATGGAAGACAAGAAAAAATGTGTTTGTCTATTCGGTTTTGACGTCAAGTGCAGACAAGCCGCTGCGCATCACCAATGTACGCAAAAAAGGCCAATACATAAACGGGCATTTCAACCGTTTGAACAACAGTTTCATACGAAGCGAGAGTGTGCGGCGGCGATAGGTATGCAGCGGATGCGCGTCATTCAGGCTTTCGTAAAGCGCGGAGGCGCTGAGAATGGCGGAGCTGATGCCCTCCAAAGAACTGGGGCTGATGAAACCGGCCGCCTCCCCGATGAGATAGGCATTCTCTTTTCCAAAGCAGAAGGAGCGCGGCCCCGTCGGGCGCAGCACAAGGCAGGCTTCCGTCTTTTCGGGCGTGCCGAAATCAAAGCCGAAGCGGGCAAGGCGCTGCTTTTGTCCCTCAAAAGCCTTGCGGCAGCCGTGCGGACGGTATGCGCCGCCGAAGAGCATCTGCCCGTCCTTATGGATGGACCAGGCGCAGCAGTCGGTCGCCTGCGGATCGAAGATACAGGAGTAAAACGGATTGACGCGAGAAGAATCTTCGCGGAACCACTGCTGAACGGACACATAGGTGCGCGTGCGCAGCGCGGGAAACAGACTGCGCCGCACCAGTGAACCCGCGCCGTCCGCGCCGACGATCACCGGCGCACAGGCGGTCTGCATTTCACCACCCGGCGCGGAAAAGCGCACGCAATACATTTCACCGACCTTTTCCACGCGGCGCAGGCGGGCGGAAATCACGTCCGAGTGTTCCGCTGCAAGATCGAGCAGCCATGCGTCAAAACGCCGCCTGTCTACGTTGAGATAGGTGCGCG
Organism: uncultured Christensenella sp.; assembly: GCA_905193155.1. Taxonomy (GTDB): domain Bacteria; phylum Bacillota; class Clostridia; order Christensenellales; family UBA1750; genus Spyradocola. The sequence continues at coordinate 41,465 of CAJJNQ010000009.1, read as the reverse complement.
GATACCAGCGGATCAGCCCGGTAGGCACATCAATGGTCTTGACTGAAAAAATCTGTGGGTCTACGAGCACGTCCTTGGGCAGCGTCAGGCCGAAACGAGCCAGCGCCTTCTGCGCGTCGGGCGCCAGCAGTCCGCCGCAGGGCTTGTTGCGGAACTGACCGTCCAGCAGCAGCACACTGCGTTCTGTTCCGGCAAGACGGGCCAGCGTGCTGCCCGCAGGCCCCGCGCCCACGATGATCAGGTCGTAGGATTTCATCAAAAAAAGCACTCTCCTCGTGTTTTCTACAAAGCAGAAACGCGGGGAGAGCGCCGGATGTTCCGAAGGAAAGCTGTTACGCCTTGGTGATGAAGGAAATGGCGGTGACTTTGGGGCCGGTATGCGTGCCGACGATGCAGCCCACCGTCAGAGGGGGAACTGCGGCGGGATATTCCGGGAAGGCTGCCATCAGCTGCTGCACGCCCTCTTCGTTGCAGGCGTGCGCATAATAGACAGGGTAGTTCGTGTCGATCTCCTCATGTGTGTCCACCAGCTCGCGCACCAGACGAACCGCGGCTTTGCTGCCGCGCGCTTTGCCTACGCAGGAGAGCACGCCGTCCTTGAGGCAGATGACGGGCTTTAGGTTCAGCGCTGTGCCGACAAAGCCCGCCGCCTTGGAAAGACGGCCGCCCATGACGAGGTATTGCAGCGTTTCCACCGGCGCATAGACGCGCACGCGGGAGGAAAGTGCTTCCAGCTCCGCGGCTATTTCTGCGGCAGATGCGCCCTGCGCCCTGCGTTCGCTGGCGATTTGAACCATCAGCGCCAGGGCCAGGGCCGTGGCCTTGTTATCGACGACATAGATATCGCTGCGCCCCGTTTCCTCGCGCGCCACGCAGGCCATGCCATAGGAGCCGCTCAGGCCGGAGGAGAGGGGCAGCACCAGCAGCTCTTCGTCCGGGAAGCGGTTGAACACCTCGATGAATTCGCCCGCCGTGGTTTGGGAGGTCTTGGGGAGCGTCTTGCTGGCGGGCAGCAGCTCCTGATAGAATTGGTCGTTTGTCAGATCCACTTTGTCGCGATATTCGCGGCCGTCGATGCTGATTTTCATCGGGATGACCGCGTCCACGCCGAAGTGCGCAATCAGTTCCGGCGTGAGATCCGACGAGCTATCGGTGATGATTTTCATGAATGATGCCTCATTATGATGATAGATTACTGCATGAAATGCAGCGAACGCCGCGGAAACCCGTAGCCTGTAAAAAAGAATTATACTGTTTGAAAAACTGACTGTCCATCCATTTTAGTCGTTTTTCGTGAATCTTAACGGGGAAAGGGGCATAAACATGCTTCTGCGGGAGGGGATGGGATGAAAAAGGCGGGCTGGGTGGCGCTGTTTCTGTGCGCTGCGCTGTGGATGGTCGGCGTGACGGGTTCCGCCGTAGAGGAGGGAACGCCGCTGCCGGTGCTGATGTATCACGCACTGCTGCGCAATCCTAATGCCTGGAACGACTATGTGCTCTCGCCGGATGCGCTGGAACAGGATTTGATCTGGCTCAAAGCGCACGGCTATTCCTTCGTGCTGCCCTCGCAGGTGATCGGTTTTGTGCAAAACAGAAATACGCTGCCCGAAAAGCCCGTAATGATCACGCTGGATGATGGCTGCCTCAATCATCTGACCTATCTGCCGGAGATATTGGAACGACAGGATGCCTGCGCGTTTCTATCCGTCGTGGGGGAATACACCGAAAAGGCCGATGTGGAAGGAGAGGGACAGCCCGAATACAGCTATCTGCGCAGCGAGGACATTGGCAAGCTTTTGCAGACGGGGCGTGTGGAGATTGGCAATCATTCTTACAACCTGCATGGGCTGGGGCAGCGCCGGGGCGCGATGCGCTGCGCGTCGGAGAGCCGGGAGCACTGGCGGGAAGTGCTGACAGAGGATGCGCGGCGAACACAGAATCTGCTGCGCGCGGATTGCGGCGTTACGCCGAAGGTCTACACTTATCCTTACGGCTTGATCAGCGACGGCGCAGACGAAATCTTGAAGGAGATGGGGTTTGCCATGACGCTTTCCTGCTTTGAGCGCATGACGGTGCTGACGAGCGACGAGAGCTGTCTTTACTCCGTCGGGCGCTTCAATCGTCCCTCCGGCATTTCGACGGAGGCGTTTATGCGGAAAATCGGATTAGAATAAAACAACGCCCGCAATATCCGGATGAGGGGGACATTGCGGGCGCTTATTGCTTTTTACAGCCAGACGCTGCCGCGGGGCGCGCGGCGCACGGTGAGCCAGCTTTCAAACTGCGTGCCGAACTGCCCGGCGCTGGCGTAATCGCAGAGCCGGATGGGTGTGCCATCGCGGGCAAGCACGGTGAAAAGAACCAGCGGCGCATAATAATCGTCGCATTCGGCGGGTTCCAGGTGCATGCCGCCGTAGTCGAACACGGGCGCAAGGCTCTCGGTCCAGCGGGGATTATAGTGCCGGTCAAAGGTGAGCAGGATCGGCCCGCGGTAGACCGCGTGGCGGCCCACCGCGTCGCCTTCGCCCTCCCAATAGTGCAGGTTCATATCCAGATTCAGTTCCAGCTGCACAGTGCCGGCGGGAACGTGAATGGTGTAATACTGGCCGCATTCCGCGTCGTAGAACACGGCGCTTTCCATCGTGATGAGCGTATCGCGCGACCAGCGCGGAATGCGCAGGTGCAGGGTGACCGCGCGCTGTGCGGTCACAGTCAGCGTCACTTTGCCGGAGAGCGGATAATCCGTGTTTTGCGTGATATGCACCAGCCTGCCGCTGGAAAGCTGGAGCACGATGGAGCTTGCGCCGTAATAGTTGAGATAGACCTCGTCCTCGTCGGCAAACACGCCCCACTGGCTGATGAGACCCAGCGTGTGCATGGCTTCGGCCGAGCAGCAGCTAAACTCCGGTGCGCCCGCCAGATCGCCCGATCCACAGGCAGGGCGGCGCAAACCGGACATCGGCGCGTAGCGGTGCATATACCGCCCGGAGGGATGCAGCGCGCTCAAGGCCGCGTTGAAGGCGGTTAGCTCCAACTCATCCGCGATGGATACGCGGCGCATGGCACGCAGCGTGTCGGTGCAAAGCGCTGTCCAGGCCGTGGCGGAGCAGGTTTCCGGCTGTGCGAGAATATAGGGTGAGCGTATGGCATGCCCCATGTTGCCGAACCCGCCGTTGGGCAGGCGGGACGCGGCGCGCAAGCGCTTATACTGCGCATAGAGCGTGCGCGCGTAATGCTCCTCGTGCAGGTAGTGGTGCATGGTGTACAGGCTTTCCACGGTGTAAAGGAGCGTTGCGTCGCTTTTCGGCAGCTCGGACAGCGCGTTGTCGCCGAAGAGCTCGAAGAAGTTTTCGCCGCCTTCGATGCGGGTGAGTTCTTCGCTCATGCGCTTCCAAAGGTCGTAATACGCTTCGTCGCCGGCGGCGCGGTAGAGCAGCGCCAGGATGTGCATGATGCAGAAATTCAGCTCCGGATGGGCGATATCGCTCAAAGGATGTCCCTTTTCGGGATCAAACCATTCACAGATGAAGTTGGCTGCGCGGGTCAGGCGCTCCATGGCTTGCAGGCTGTTGGTGGTTTTGATCCAGAGATACAGCGCTAGCATGTTGTAATAGTGATTCCAGAGATCTGCAACCGGCGCGCCGGAGGGCGTTCTGCCCGTCATGCGCTCTTTTTCACAGAACGCACCCAGATACCCGTCCTCGCTTTGCGCGTCATAGAGTTTGAAGAGGGAATATTCAATGGCAGCGCGAAGCCGGGGCTCCCGCTGCATGCGGAAGATCAGGATGGCGCTGATCAGATATTTTCCGGAGTACTCGCCTGCTCGGGGGGAGAGCGCGGGATCGGGATCGTTGTCCCGGCGGACGTAAACGTCAAACAGGCCGGGATTCGCATAGGGCGCGGGCAGCAGCCACTGGGACACGGCGGCATGTAGCCGGTCGCCCATCGCGCCGCTCAAGCGCATTTCCTGCAAAACGGCAAGGGCCATAAAGGTCGTCCCTCCTTACAAAAATCGGACAAATCGCACGCACTGCCGGCGCACGACGGTTTACAATCTTGTCTCCTTTATGTTACACTGTTTTCGGAGATTTTTCCAGTCCTTGAGTACGAAAAGGAGGACCAGATTCAATGAGTAAATTCGAACTGAAAGATGTGCGTGTCACGGACGGCTTTTTCTCGGATTATGCGGAACTTGTCCGTACGGAAGTGATTCCCTATCAGTGGGAAGCGCTCAACGACCGTATCCCCGGCGCGGAAAAGAGCGGCTGCATCCATAATTTCCGCATTGCGGCGGGCGAAGAAGAGGGCGAATTCGTCGGTATGGTGTTCCAGGACAGCGACCTGGGCAAATGGCTGGAGGCCGTGGCCTATTCGCTGACCACTCATCCGGACAAGGAACTGGAAGCCATTGCGGACGACGTGATCGACTTAATGGCCAGAGCGCAGCGCCAGGACGGTTATATGGACACCTATTTCATCATCAAGGAGCCGCATAACCGCTGGAAGTGCCTGCGCGACTGCCACGAGCTTTACTGCGCCGGCCATATTCTGGAAGCAGCGGTCGCCTATTATAAAGCCACCGGCAAGCGCCGTTTCCTCGACGTGATGAAGAAGTACATGGACTATATCCTCACGGTGTTCGGAACCGAGGAGGGCAAGCTGCATGGCTATCCTGGACATGAGGAAATCGAGCTGGCGCTCTGCCGCCTTTACGATGTGACGGGCGAGAAGAAGTACCTTGACCTTGCGCAGTACTTCATCAATCAGCGCGGCGCGGAGCCGAACTATTTCATCGAAGAGCTCAAGACCCGCGGCGATTCCTTCCATTGGGACGGAAACGACAAGCAGAGTATGGAATACTTCCAGGCGAATCAGCCCGTGCGCCGGCAGAAGGATGCGGTCGGCCACTCCGTGCGCGCGGTGTATCTTTACAGCGGCATGGCGGACGTGGCGATGCGCACGCAGGACGAAAGCTTGAAAGAAGCCTGCCGCACACTGTTCCGTTCCATTGCGGAAAAGAGAATGTACGTCACCGGCGGCATCGGCTCGACCTACAACGGTGAGGCCTTTACCTTTGATTACGACCTGCCCAACGATACGGCCTATGCGGAATCCTGCGCCTCGATCGGCCTGATCTTCTTCATGCAGCGCATGCTGGAGATGGACGGCGATGCGGTTTACGGCGATGTGATGGAGCGCGCGCTGTACAACACGGTGCTCTCCGGCATGGGGCTGGACGGCAAGGCGTTCTTCTACGTCAATCCCCTTGAGGTGTTCCCGGAGGCGGATCTCAAGGATCCCAACAAGCATCACGTTAAGATCGAGCGGCAGAAATGGTTTGCCTGCGCCTGCTGCCCGCCAAACATCGCGCGTCTGTTGGCGGATCTCGGCCAGTACATTTACCGCAAGGACGAAAACGACGTGGCGGTGGATCTGTTCATCGGCTCTGAAGTGAAGGTGGCCGACGGCGTGACGCTGACGCAGAATTCGCAGGTGCCCTTCGGCGGCAAGGTGAGCTTCAAGCTCAGCTGCCCCAACGGCACGAAGCTGACGCTGCGCGTGCGCAAACCCTTCTGGACGGACGGCGTGACCTGCGACGCCGAAATGACGGAAAAGAACGGCTATCTTGTGGTGGAGAAGGTTTGGAACGACGGCGATACCGTTCTCTTTGATTTTGCGATGCCCGTGCGCCGGGTGTACGCCAGCCCCTATGTCCGTCAGGATTTGGGCAAGGTCTGCCTGATGCGCGGCCCGCTGGTCTACTGCCTGGAAGAAGCGGACAACGGAAACAATCTGCATCTGGTCAGTCTGCCGGAAGAATCGAAGATTGCGCTGGCGCAGGGCGAAGGCGTGCTCTCGGGCATGACCACGCTCAAGGCCAAGGGTCTGCGCATTGTACCGGAAGAGGGAACGCTCTACCGCGGCGCACCCTGCCGCCGCAAGGAAGAGACGCAGCTGACCTTTATCCCGTATTTTGCCTGGGCCAACCGCGGCGTGGGCGAGATGACGGTCTGGGTCAGAGAATGATCCCGTAGAGGTGAACATGGATAGCATCTGGACAATTAAATTTCTCGGCATGGATATGCGGCAGCTGGCGCTTTATATCGTCACGATCATCATCGTGCTGATGATCATCACCATTTTCGTGAAACGCCGGTAATACAAAGGCAACGTAAAAACCATCTCTTCCCACAAAATCGGGAAGAGATGGTTTTCTTTTGCGTTCCCGGCAATTTATTTACCGAAAAAGACGGAATCCCGACATAAACAATCGATATTTCTATATCGTTAAATTTTTACGGATTGAGCTGTGAGCGCCTTCGGGGCTTGATTCCTGTGCTTTTATCGGTTAAAATAAATGTCAGAGAAGAACGGATCATGCCGCATGAGCGCGACAGCGTCCGTTTTATGCTGTGTCAATCCATGCGGACGTGCTCGCGCGGTTCGGGACGGGGCGCTTTCGCTGACAGATACGGAGGAAAGCCACATGAATGTCTACATTTGCATCGGTTCTTCGTGCTATCTGAAAGGGTCGAAGGACATCATCACCATCCTGGAGAGACTGATTGCCATTCACAATGTCAAGGACAAGGTTACTCTCATGGGCAGCTTCTGCATGGGTCACTGCACCGAGGGCGTCTGCGTCAAAATCGATGACAAGCTCTACTCCGTTTCGCCCGCGACGACGGAAGACTTTTTTGTCAAAGAGATCTTAGGGAGGCTGAATCAATGAGCGCGATTGAGTCCAAGAAGGCGAACTGTAAAAACTGCTACAAATGTCTGCGCAACTGTCCTGTGAAGGCCATCCGCTTCACCTCCGGGCAGGCGGAAATCATGCCTGATCTGTGCATCTCCTGCGGCACCTGCGTGCGCATCTGTCCCCAGGGCGCGCAGCAGGCGGAAAGCCAGCTCAAGACCGTGCAGCGCATGCTGGATCGCGGCGAGCGCGTGGTGGCCTCTCTTGCCCCCTCGTTCTACGGCGCATTCAAGGTGGACGACCCCATGAAGGTGGTCGGCGCGCTGAAGAAGCTCGGCTTTGCCAAGGTTTGTGAAACCGCGGTCGGCGCGGCGCTCGTCAGCGACGAGATGGTTCGCATCGCCAAGCAGGATGAGATGGATAACATCATCACCACCTGCTGTCCTGCGGTCAATGATTTGATCGAAAAGCATTATCCGGAACTGGTCAAGTTCCTGGCGCCCGTCGTCTCCCCCATGGTGGCGCATGGCCGCTACATCAAGCATAAGGATCCGGAAGCTAAGGTGGTCTTTGTCGGCCCCTGCTTTGCAAAGATCGATGAGGCGCGCGATGTGCGCGAGGATGACGCGATCGACGCGGTCATCACCTTTGCCGATATGGAAGAGTGGATGAACAAAGAAGGGCTTGTGCTCACCGAGCAGGAACCCGCCGCGCTGGACAGCGAGGATGCGGGCCTGGCCCGCATGTATCCCACCAACGCGGGCGTTCTGCACAACGTTAAGGCCCGCGGCCTGACCGGCTGGCAGATGCAGCACATCGAGGGCAGCGATGCCTGCTTCGAGATGATTAAGGCGCTCAAACAGGGCGAGATGCACCACATCTTCATCGAGATGAATATGTGCGTCGGTTCCTGCATGGGCGGTCCTGCCCGCATGAAGGAGCGCCCCTCCCGCTTCTCCGCCGGCATGAAAGTGCGCGACTACGGCCGCGAGGCAGATGAAGAGGTTGCCACGATCGACAACGAGGGGATCAAGCTCCACAAGAGCTTTGTCGACCGCAGCAAGCCCGCCAAGATGCCCACCGAAGAGGAGATCAAGGCGATTCTGCGCTCCATCGGCAAGGAGTCCAAGAACGACGAGCTCAACTGCGGCTCCTGCGGCTATCCCTCTTGCCGCGCCAAGGCCATTGCGGTCTATCAGGGCAAGGCGGAGCTTTCCATGTGCCTGCCGCACATGTTCCAGATCGCCCAGTCCACCTCCAACGTGGTGCTGGACAACTCGCCCAACATCATCCTGGTTGTGGACGAGAACCTCAAGATCACCGAACTCAATGCGGCCGGTCAGCACGTTTTCGGCATCAGCCGTCCCGATGCGCTGAACAAGTATCTCTATGAGCTGTTTGATCCGCGCGATTTCGAGTTCGTGCTGGAGAGCTATGAGACCATCATCGGCAAGCCGCTGACCATCGACGAGTACAACCTGACCGTGGAGCAGACCTTGGTCTATCTGCCCAATCAGCACGGCGTCATGGGCATTCTGCGCGACGTCAGCGCCGAGAAGGAGCAGCAGGAGAGCCTGTACCAGCTGCGCGTGGACACCATGAACATGGCCCAGAAGGTCATCGACAAGCAGATGATCGCCGCACAGGAGATTGCGTCTTTGCTGGGCGAAACCACGGCGGAGACCAAGGCGACCCTGACGCACCTTAAAAATATGATTATCAACAATGGAGATGGACGCGTATGATGATGCACATTGACATTGCGTGGAAATCCCTGAACAAGTACGGCGAAGAGCTGTGCGGCGACAAGGTGGAGATCATCCACGCGCCCGACTCGGACATACTGGTGCTTTCCGATGGCCTGGGCAGCGGTGTCAAGGCCAACATACTGGCATCCCTTACCTCCAAGATCATCATCACCATGCTCAACGAGGGCTTGAGCGTGGATGAGGCGGTGGATACCATCGCCCACACGCTGCCCATCTGCAAGGTGAGACAGATCGCCTATTCCACCTTCACCATCTTGCAGCTCTTCCATGACGGACGGGCGTATCTGGTGGAGTTTGACAACCCTGCCTGCATCTTCATCCGCAACGGCAAGCTGATGGAAGTGCCCTATGAGCTGCGCGAAATTGCGGGCAAGACCGTGCGCGAGAGCAAGTTCGACGTAAACCTGGGCGACATGTTCGCGCTGGTTTCCGATGGCGTGGTGTTCGCGGGCGTCGGCGCGATTCTGAACCTGGGCTGGCAGTGGGAAAACGTCGCCCAGTTCTTCCTCGAATGCGCGCAGAAGAAGATGAGCGTCTACCGCACGGTTGCGTCGGTGGCGCAGGTCGTCGATAACTTCTATATGCAGAAGCCCGGCGACGATTCCACCTTCCTGGTGGCGCAGGCCGTGCCGCGCAAGAACATCCACTTCTTCTCCGGCCCGCCCGTGGACAAGGAGCAGGACGAAAAGCTGGTGCGCGATTTCATGCGCGGCGCCTGCAAGCGCATCGTGGCCGGCGGTACTTCCGCCAATATCGTGGCGCGCGTGCTCGGCCGCCCCGTCCGCACGACGCTGAACTTCACCGATCCCGCCATTCCGCCCACCGGCGAAATCGCAGGCATCGATCTGGTCACGGAAGGCGTGCTGACCATCAACCGCACGCTGGAAATTCTGCGCACGTTCTGCGAGCACAACGGCGACGTCGATCTTCGCCAGCTCGATGCGGATAACGGCGCGGCCAAGATGGCCAAGATGCTGATCGAGGAGTGCACCGACCTTACGATGTACATCGGCAAGGCGATCAACCCCGCACATCAGAACCCCAACCTGCCCATGGATCTGAGCATCAAGATGCGCCTGCTCAAGGAACTGGCCGACGTCATGCGCAAGATGGGCCGCCGGGTGGAAGTCATCTACTACTGATTTCCGACAAGAAGAACAAAGTAAATAGGGAGCGCGTCGGAGCCGCAGAAGCGCTCCCTGATTTAAAGTTTCTTTCAATATTTTTATATTTATATGCAGAAAGGACGTCCTCATGTTTAAGATTGACAATGATACGCGCCTGCTCAAGCACAATGTCCTTCAGCGTGTCAGCGAACTGGCTTATCAGGGCAAGCTGTGCGACGATACCATTCAGGAAATCCCCTTTGAGCAGATCCCGGGCAGACAGCCGCACTTCCGCTGCTGTGTGTACAAGGAGCGTGAGATCATTCATCAGCGCGTGCGCTTGGCCATGGGCAAAATGCCCAACGGCATGTCGGAGCGCACCGCAGCGGTGTGCGTAATTCCCGCGGCCTGCGAGGGATGCCCCATCCAGCGCTACACCGTTACCGAAAACTGCCAGAAGTGCGTGGCCAAGAAGTGCATGCATGCTTGCCCCTTCGGCGCGATCAGTATGTCCGGCCGCGGCGCCTACATCGATCCCAACAAGTGCCGTGAGTGCGGACGCTGCGCCGCCGCGTGTCCGTACAGCGCCATTGCGGATCTGGTTCGCCCGTGCCGCAAGGCCTGCCCCGTGGGCGCGATTGAAATCGGCGACGACAAGCTGGCCGACATCGACGACGATAAGTGCATCTCTTGCGGCGCGTGCATGAAGGCTTGCCCCTTCGGAGCGATTTCCGACCGCGCGCAGATTTTGAACGTCATCAACGAGTTCAAGGCGGGCCGCCAGGTGATTGCGATGTTCGCGCCCGCTCTGGAGGGCGAATTCGGCGCGGGCGTGCCGGTTGCCAAGCTCAAAAAAGCGCTGGAGCAGCTGGGCTTTGAAAAGGCCTACGAAGTCGGCTTGGGCGCGGACGCTGTGGCCATGGCCGAAGCGGAGGAACTGCTGGAGCACCTCAAAGCGGGTCTTAAGATGACCACTTCCTGCTGCCCGGCCTTCGTCAACATGATCCGCAAGCATTTCCCGCGCTTGCAGGCCAATGTTTCGACCACGGTTTCGCCCATGGTTGCGCTCAGCCGCTGGGTGCGCGAAAAGTACCCGCAGGCCAAGGTGGTCTTTATCGGGCCGTGCGTCGCAAAGAAGACCGAGCAGGTCGAGGGCGGCCCCGATTATGTGCTGACGACGGAAGAGATCGTCGCCATGATGGATGCGCGTAAGATCGATCCGGACAAGATGGAAGCCGATCCCGTGCAGGAGTCTTCCACCTACGGCAAGGGCTTTGCTTCCTCCGGCGGCGTGACCAGCGCCGTTATGCAGGTGATTCAGGAAATGGGCGAGGTGCCGCAGGTTTCGGCGCAGCGTTGCAACGGCGCGGCTGAGTGCAAGAAGGCGCTGATGATGCTCCAGGCCGGCAAGTTTGACATGGACTTCATCGAAGGCATGGCTTGCGAAGGCGGCTGCATGTACGGCCCCGGAAACCTGCTCAACGAGCGTCTGTATACCCAGGCGCGCAAGAAGTTCCTGGGCGAGGCCGATGACCGCGGCGTGATTGAAAACGCCAAGGAGCAGGGCTTCGATCAAATCCATATGCACAGATAAATCCGATGCGTTCAAGACGGACGGAGCGAAAGCTTCATCCGTCTTTTGTGTTGGCGAAAAGCAAGAAAGCAGGCGAGCTTTTGAGCTTTTATACGCTGAGTTGAAAATAAAATATGAACAAACAGCATAAATGCAACAAAGAGGACTGCATATTCGTCTAACTCGTGTATAAAGGAAAGGGGGAAGGCGTTGAGATGCGGTGGATTTTGATTGCATTGGGTGCTTTGTTGACGTTGGATACCATCCTCGTCCAGACGATCAGCAATCCCAACCTCGGCGTGTATCTGCCGGCTATCATCGGCCTTCCGCTGCTGCTGATCGGCCTGTTCTGGAAGCCGGTGAGTGCATTTTTTGCAACCCATGCGGGAAAAATCATCCGGTGGCTGCTGATCGGCGGGTATGCCGCTTTTGCGATCAGTTTCGGCATAGTCGCCGCAAAGGTTGCCGGATACAGTGCACAAAAGCCGGAGCCGGGCGCGGATGCAGTGATTGTGCTCGGCGCGGCGGTTCGGGGAGACGTTCCGTCCGCGACGCTTGCCGCAAGGCTCGATTGCGCATTGGAATATTTGAAGAAGAGCCCGGAAACGCGCGCGATCGTCACCGGCGGACAGGGCGATGGCGAAAATGTGACCGAGGCCAGCGCCATGCGCGCGTACCTTGAAGCGCGGGGAATCGACTCAGAGCGAATCTACGAGGAGGATCAATCTGCCTCCACATTGGAAAATCTGCAAAATGCGCAGGAGATTCTGAAGGAATTCTTTCCGGAAGAAGCGAGGATCCTCGTCGTTTCCAGCGATTATCATCTTTATCGCGCCAAACTGGTAGCGCAGAAGCTTGGATTGAATGTGGAGACGATGGGCAGCCGGTCGGTCGTCTATCTACTGCCGAACTTCTATCTGCGGGAATATGCCGCGGTGATGGGCTACCGGCTGCTGGGGCGTCTGGGCTGAAAAAACCCCAAATATGCAGGCGGGGGCTTGACAAAACAGAACGTCCTTTTTATAATGGAGGGGAATGATTCTGCGGGCGTAACTCAATGGTAGAGTGTCAGCTTCCCAAGCTGGTTACGTGGGTTCGATTCCCATCGCCCGCTCCAGAAACTGAGAAAGCGTAGGGACGGTTCCCTGCGTTTTCTTCAGCAACAATAACGTGGGGCCCGAGTTCATACCGGCCCACCAACGACCAAGGGAGGTTACTTTCAATGGCAAAGGCTAAGTTTGAACGCACCAAGCCGCACGTTAACATCGGCACCATCGGCCACGTTGACCACGGCAAGACCACTCTGACCGCCGCCATCACCATGGTGCTGTCTCAGAAGGGCGAAGCCACCGCGATGCGCTACGACGAAATCGATAAGGCGCCCGAAGAGAAGGCCCGCGGAATCACCATCAACACCGCTCACGTTGAGTATGAGACCGAAAAGCGTCACTATGCTCACGTTGACTGCCCCGGCCACGCCGACTATGTTAAGAACATGATCACCGGCGCTGCGCAGATGGACGGTGCTATCCTGGTTGTCTCCGCTGCCGATGGCCCCATGCCCCAGACCCGTGAGCACATCCTGCTCGCCCGTCAGGTTGGCGTTCCTTACATCGTCGTGTTCCTGAACAAGTGCGACATGGTCGATGACGAGGAGCTGCTCGAGCTGGTCGAGATGGAAGTCCGCGATCTGCTGTCTTCCTACGATTTCCCCGGCGACGAGATTCCGATCATCCGCGGTTCCGCTCTGGAAGCGCTGGAGTATGTCGTCAACGGCGGCACCGACTGCGAGCATGAGCCCAAGTGCAAGTGCATCTATGAGCTGATGGATGCGGTTGACAACTACATCCCCACTCCCGAGCGCGACATCGACAAGCCCTTCCTGATGCCTGTTGAGGACGTGTTCTCCATCACCGGCCGCGGCACCGTCGCTACCGGCCGTGTTGAGCGCGGTACCGTTAAGGTTCAGGATACCGTCGAAATCGTCGGCCTGATGGACAAGCCCCGCTCCACCGTCGTTACCGGTGTCGAGATGTTCCGCAAGCTGCTGGATCAGGCTCAGACCGGTGATAACATCGGCGCTCTGCTGCGTGGTATTCAGCGCAACGAAGTCGAGCGCGGCCAGGTTCTGGCCAAGCCCGGCACCATTCATCCCCACACCCACTTCATCGGCCGCGTTTACGTGCTGACGAAGGATGAGGGCGGCCGTCACACCCCTTTCTTCAACGGCTACCGTCCCCAGTTCTACTTCCGTACGACCGACATCACCGGCGACATCAAGCTGCCCGAGGGCATTGAGATGGTCATGCCCGGCGACCACGTCGATATGGAGATCACTCTGATCAACCCCATCGCTATCGAGGAAGGCCTCCGCTTCGCTATCCGTGAAGGCGGCCGTACCGTCGGTTCCGGTGTTGTCGTTAAGGTCATCGAGTAAAAAAGAATAAAAAAATCCCCAGCATAGCTGGGGATTTTTTTGCTCTTGACAATGTTAAAATAATATATTATTTTAAAGACAGAGAAATAATGAAATAGGGTGATTCCAATGGCGAAAGTGAGCTTGTTCAAAGACTACACATAACGGGGAGAGGAGAACAAGTAGGGAGCAACGGCAGCCGGAGAAAGTGCGGGTTATCTTACCAGCCTCACAGCCCCTGAATTTACTGATCCGCTTAAAACGTGGACCTATCCGAGAAAAGGTACGCAGTACGCCCAGAGTCATACATGGCCGTATGGGTTCTCGGGAGCGTCTTCGGCGGCGAGCAACACGGGAATATTTGTGACCAACGATACCGTTTGTTTTTTCAGGGTTGGATTTGACTTGGAATACGAGAATACTCTAACGGGGAAAACATATTCCTCTGAACAGGAGTATAGAATCGAATAGTAAATCAAGTGAGCGCGGAGATGGACGGCTTTTTGAATGCGGACCATCTCCGCAACTCTATATAAACAATATAGAAAGGAAATGAAAATGCTGAAAAGAAAAGCTGCTATACAGGGTATTTTATGCGTGGTTTGGCTTATCTTGAATTGGTTCAGACCGGGGCTGCTTTCCGCAGGCGTTCTGTGCGCGGTACTGACAGCTCAGATCGTGATGCAGGACTTTATACAAGAAAGACGAACGCTTTCTTTGAAAAAAGGATGGCGTGCCGGAGCGGCTTTTGCCGCGGGTGCGATCCTGACAACAATCATGATACTGCTCCCCAGCAAAATCGAAGCGGGGCAGGCGCTGCTCTCTGTTGGGAACGCATTGGCCTTCGGATTGGCTGGAACACTTTGCATCGCAGTTTTGTTTCTGGAAGATACTTCAAAAAAACAGAAAGCAGCGGGGTGTGTGATTTTTGCTGTGATGCTGGCACTTTGTACAGCGCTGATGCGAACAAGTCAGGGAAAGAATGCACTTTCCCTCGCATTGATGCAAAAGGATACCGTTTTTGCACCGCGCATGAGCACGCTTTACGGTCTGGTCGTGCTGCCCTGTTTACAGGCTGTTCTTGTCTGGATTTGCAGGAGCTCCGCAGCAGGAGAAAACAGAAGGGCAATCCGGCTTGCGGCTGGCCTTGCCGCAGCGCTCTGGCTGGGGCTTACTCTGCCGCTTGTTGTCTTCTGTTTTTCACAAAAGACGGGAATCATGCCGGCGGGAAGCCCGATTTGGATCTGGTCGAGACTGCCTGCACTGCCGCTGGAGCTGCTCTTTGCGGCGGTATGGCTGGCGAGAGGCGGGAAAAAGGAAAAATCCGCGTGAAATCCCGCTATCTGCGGGAATCAGGATTGACAAACAGGCCGATTGCCTGTATACTTTATAAGAATGTTTCTGTGCCCATGGCGCAGAGGCGTATTTCGCTATGCAAGGAGGTGCCCAAGGGATGCGAGTGAAGATCACCCTGGCCTGCAGCGAGTGCAAGCAGCGCAACTACAACACCAAGAAGAACAAGCGCAACGACCCCGATCGCCTGGAGATGAACAAGTACTGCCGCTTCTGCAAGAAGCACACGGTCCACAAGGAAACCCGCTAGGATCATTTCCTGGAGAGGAGTTTGAACGACATGTCTGAAAAGAAAGCGGTCGCCAAGACCACGGACAAGAAGGCAGTTGCGAAGAAGACCGAAGGAAAGAAAAAGTTCAACATCGTCAAGACGTTCAAGGACATGTGGGCCGAGATCAAGAAGGTCACCTGGCCTTCCAAGAAGGAACTGGTTCGTCAGTCCACCGTCGTTATCGTGTTTGTGCTGCTTCTGACCGTTATCGTTGGACTTATGGACTGGGGTCTGTCCGCACTGCTGAAGCTCATCATTTCCTGACGCTGTGCATGGGGCACGGCAAAAATCCACACGGAGGGGCCCGATTTGGGCTGTAAGAAGCGATGCCTGAAGAAGAAAAGCTTGACTGGTATGTGGTTCACACCTATTCCGGTTATGAGGACAAGGTGAAGGATTCTCTGGATAAGACGGTTAAAAACCGCAATCTGGAGGACAAGATCGATCAGACTGTTGTACCCGTCGAGACGATTACTCGTATAAAGAATGGTAAACCTCATACAGTCAAACGCAAGTTGTTCCCCGGCTACGTGCTGGTCCACATGGTCATGAGCAATGACCTGTGGTACATTGTCCGCAACACGCGCGGCTGCACCGGCTTTGTCGGCCCGCAGTCCAAGCCTGTTCCTCTTTCGGAAGAGGAGGCGCTTGCTATGGTCAACGCCGGCGGCGAAAAAACCATCAATCTTGACTTCGAGGTCGGCAGCAAAGTCGCTCTTCTGTCCGGCTCCTTTGAGAACTTCACCGGTACCATCGTCGAAATCGACGAGGAAAACCAGAAGCTCAAAGTTTCTGTGCCGCTCTTCGGCCGCGACACCATCGTCGAGGTGGATTACGAAGGCGCACGCAAAGTCGCCAGTGACGACGACGAGTAAGACTTCTTACTCAGCCTTCCTACGAAAACCGAATCCCGCAAACGGTTGGCCCCCGCATGAAAGATTTGCGGATCAGGGCGTTTAGCACGCGAAACAGCGCGTGCGTGGGAGGAATCGACACCTTTCCGTCGAACCACAAGATAACCTTTGGAGGTGTACTCTACAATGGCAAAGAAAGTTGCTGCTATCGTTAAGCTGCAGGTCAATGCAGGCAAGGCGACCCCTCAGCCCCCTATCGGCCCGGCACTGGGTCAGCACGGTGTCAACATCATGGGCTTCTGCAAGGAGTTCAACGAGCGTACCGCCAAGCAGGTCGGCTATGTTATCCCTGTTGTCATCACGGTTTATTCCGATCGTTCCTTCACTTTCATCACCAAGACCCCGCCCGTTCCTGTTCTGATTAAGAAGGCCGCAGGCATCGAGTCCGGTTCCGGCAAGCCCAACCGCGACAAGGTCGCCAAGCTGACCAAGGATCAGGTCCGCGAGATCGCTACCACCAAGATGCCCGACCTCAACGCCGCTTCCATTGAAGCTGCGATGAGCATGGTCGCCGGCACCGCGCGCTCGATGGGCGTTACGGTCGAAGACTGAGAAACAGGAGGAATTGAGCCATGAAGCATGGTAAGAAATATCAGGACAGCGCAAAGCTGATCCAGCAGACCAACTATGAGCCGGACGAGGCGATTGCGCTCGCGCTGCAGACTGCCAAGTGCAAGTTCGATGAGACCATGGAAGTCTCCGTTCGTCTGGGCGTTGATCCCCGTCACGCTGACCAGCAGGTCCGCGGCACGGTCGTGCTCCCCAACGGCACCGGTAAGACGGTTCGCGTTCTGGTCTTCGCCAAGGGTGACAATGCCCGCATTGCGGAGGAGAACGGCGCGGATTATGTCGGCGCGGAAGAGCTGATCGCTAAGATCCAGAACGAGAACTGGTTCGACTTTGATGTCTGTGTCGCCACCCCTGACATGATGGGTCTGGTCGGCCGCATCGGTCGTGTCCTCGGCCCGAAGGGCTTGATGCCTAACCCGAAGAGCGGCACCGTCACCATGGACGTGGCCAAGGCGCTCTCCGAGATCAAGGCCGGTAAGGTTGAGTACCGCGTGGACAAGACCGCTATCGTGCACGTTCCCTTTGGTAAGGCTTCCTTCGGCGCGGAGAAGCTCTCTCAGAACTTCAAGGTTCTGATGGACGCGATCGTCAAGGCGAAGCCCGCCACCATGAAGGGCACCTACGTCAAGTCCGTGGTCGTTTCCAGCACCATGGGCCCCGGCGTCAAGATCAATGCGGCTCGTTATGCGGGCGGCGTTGCGGCGGCTAAGTAAAAAGGATTTTTCAGAACTCCCGTAGAATTGTCTACGGGAGTTCTTTTTGAATCTGGGAGGTGCGCAGTTGATTCGATGCCTTCTGTTTGACGTAGACGATACGTTGATGGATTATCATCAGGCTGAGATGCAGATTCTGCGGCGAATCTTTGCCGAAAACGGCAAGGTTCCTTCGCAGGCGGAACTGGACGATCTCTGGGAAAAATCCTGGCTGTATTGGAATATGCGTGGTTTGCACGAAACCTGGCGTGAGGAGATTCAGCGAGATTATGTCCGGCTCTATCGCGACGCAGTGACGGATTATTGCGTCTATATGCGCCGGAAATACGATTTGAAGCAGGATGAAAACGCGCTCTATGAACTCTTCGGGCAGTATCTGGGCGAGGCAGTGACGCTGTATGACGACGTGCTGCCGGTGCTGAAAAAGCTCAAGGGATATTTTGTGCTGTGCACGGCGAGCAATGCGCTTTCCGATTGCCAGCGCCCAAGGCTGCGTGCGATGGGGATCCGCTTCGATCATATCTTCCTTTCGGAAGAAATGGGGACAATTAAGCCCGCACAGGCGTTTTTCCGAAAGGCGGCGCAGGCAGCCGGGTGCGAAACGGCGGAGTGTATGATGGTCGGAGATTCGCTCAGCTCCGATATTGCGGGCGCGCAAAAGGCGGGAATGAAAACCTGCTGGATCAATCGCGCGGGGAGAGCGTTATCAGGTGAAATACAGCCGGATGCAGTGATTCAAAACCTGCATCAGCTGTTGGAAATCAAAGAAATCAGGGAGGGCTTTCAAAATGATCGTATTTGAAAAAGTGACGGCGGAAAACACGATTCCGACGCTGAAAATGGCGGCGGAGCGCGCAAAGCAGGACGGCGTGCATTTGGTTGTGGCCTCGACGGGCGGCGATACGGCGCTCAAGGCCGTAGAGGCGGCGAAAGAAGCGGGCGTGCTGGACAAGCTCGTGATCGTGGGCAGCGTGCAGAGCCGCGGCGTGCAGAAGATGGCGCCGGAAACGCTTCAGATGCTGAAGGAGCTGGGCGTGCCCGTTGTGCGCACAACACACGTCCTGTCGGGCGCGGAGCGCGGAATTTCGACCAAGATGGGCGGCGCGTACCCGGTAGAGATTATCGCGCATGCGCTGCGGATGCTCTCGCAGGGCGTGAAGGTGTGCGTCGAGTGCGCCGTGATGGCGCTGGACTGCGAGGAAATCCCCTACGGCGAAGCGGTTGTGGCGGTCGGCGGCACCGGACACGGCGCAGATACCGCCTGCGTGCTGACCCCTGCAGGCGCAAACGCCATATTGGAATGTAAAATTCACGAAATTCTCTGCAAGCCGTATTGACGGAAAAGCGGAGTTCGTGTATAATGTTTTTTGTTGTGAGAACATCTCTCGTGCGCCTAAGACAGCGAGTGCTTCCGCCAACGGAAGCGTAATGGCGAAAGCCCCTCGCCGAGGACATGACGGAGTATCAAAGACGAAAGTTTATGATGCCCTCGTGCCTTCCACCAGGCGCGAGGGCATTTTCTTATGACCGACCGGTGAGCGTCTCGCTTGCCGGAAAGGGAAAGTGAGGTGGATACAATGTCTAAGTCGAAGCACAATCACGAGGTGAAGGATTACAGCGCGAAGGCCCCGATTATCGAGGAGATCAAGAATCTCCTGGATTCCTGCCAGTCCGCTGTCATCGTTGACTACCGCGGCCTGACCGTGGAGGAAGACACTGCCCTGCGTAAGAAGTTCCGCGAGAGCGGCGTTGTGTACAAGGTTCTGAAGAACACCTACATCAAGCGCGCTGCGGACGAGCTGGGCATCACCGGTCTGGATGCAGACCTCAACGGCCCCACTGCTGTCGCTTTCGGCATCCAGGATCCTGCGGCTCCCGCTAAGATCCTCAAGGAATTCATCGCCGATAAGAAGAAGATGACCGTCAAGTGCGGTATCGTCGACAAGCAGTACATCGACGCCAACGGCGTCAAGGCTCTGGCGGATCTGCCCTCCAGAGAGGTTCTTATCGCCAAGATGCTGGGCAGCATGAACGCGCCCATCACCGGCCTGGTCTCCGTGCTGGGCGGCACCGTGCGCAAGCTGCTGTACGCGCTCAACGCTGTTGCGGACTCCAAGAACGAGACCGCCGCGTAATTTTCACAGCAATCTAAAATTTCGAAATTTTGAATGGAGGACATTACCATGACCCGTGAAGAAATGATTTCCGCGATTGAGTCCATGACCGTTCTCGAGCTGAACGAGCTCGTGAAGGCCCTTGAGGAGAAGTTCGGCGTTTCCGCTGCTGCTCCCGTTGCTGTTGCTGCTGCTCCCGCCGCTGGCGCTGCTGCTCCCGCTGCTGAGGAGAAGACCGAGTTCGACGTCGTGCTGAAGGAAGCCGGCGCTGAGAAGATCAAGGTCATCAAGGTTGTCCGTGAGGTCGTTTCCGGCCTGGGCCTGAAGGAAGCGAAGGAGATCGTCGATGGCGCTCCCAAGACCCTGAAGGAAGGCGTCTCCAAGGACGAGGCCGAGAAGATCAAGGCCAAGTTCGCCGAGGTTGGCGCGACTGTCGAAATCAAGTAATTTCGGCTTTCAAAGAGCTTACGAAGCTTGAAAAAAGGATGGTATCATGAATTTGATACCGTCCTTTTTTATTACGATTTGATTTTACATATAATCAAAGTATAAGGAGGAAATGTTATGACGGACGAATTTGAAATCAACCGCGCGCGCTATGCCAAGATGCTTGAAGCCAGAAAGCCTTTCAAAAAAATCTTCGGGAAGATCGAGCTGGAAACCGTGCCGATTTTTGAAAACCCCGTTTGCTATGACATGGAGGATTTGGTCGCGCTGGAAAACCAGATGTATACCATTCTCTATCGCGGAGATGTTGCGGAGCATCCGGAGTGGGTTGAGGAATATCAGCGTCTGGCCTCAGCCATGAAGCCCCTGCCCAACGCGCCCAAGCCGATTGACCTCTGGCCAGAGGGAAAGGTACCGACCCTGACCGACTATCCGGACAACAATGAATATCTCTTCAACCATGATCCGGATTTCCGGCCTTATCTGCATGAAATGCTGCTGCCGGAATACGAAAAGCCCAAGGGCGCGGTGATTCTCTGCGGCGGCGGCGACCACGGCTGGTGCACGCTGGCTGATACCTTCCAGTCCGCGCGCGACTTTAACCGCATGGGCTATCAGTGCTTCCTGCTGTATAACCGCTGCAATCAGAATCCCTGGTGCGAAAAGGACAGCGGTGCGGACGCTTCCCGCGCGGTGCGCTATGTCCGCGCAAATGCCGAAAAGTATCGCATCCGTCCGGATCAGATCGCGTATGTTGGCTTCTCCAACGGCGCTATTACGGGCGAAAACTGCATCCACTATTACTCCGGAGCGCAGAGGATGACCGACTGGTATCCGGACTATACGCCCGATGCGTTGGACGAGGTCTATGGCGCGCCCGATGCTTTTCTCTGCATCTATGGCCCGCGTCACGCGGGTACGCCGTTTGACTACGAAAAGGTGGCCTATCCGCCGACCTTCTATGCCGTCGGGCGCGAGGACTTTGCGCTGCAAAACCTGTATCAGCTTCTGCCGTTGCAGATAGAACATGGCGTGGAGGTCGAAATCCATACCTTTGCGGGTGTGCCGCACGGCCAGGCGGGCAACCGACTCGTTGTGGGAAAGAATCTCTATCCGAACTTTGAACTGTGGCTGCCGCTGGCGGATGCGTTTATGCAGAATGTCTTCGGGAAGAGCAAAAAGTAATGACTCAAAAGCGAGGGCTTTTCTATGGAAGAGATGAGCGCTTTTTTCACCCGGCGTGTGGAAGGGTATGATGAGCATATGCTTCGAAACGTCGCGGGATGTGCGGAAGGATACGCACTTTTGGCACAAAACCTGCCGGACGGCGCGGAGGATGTGCTCGATCTCGGCTGCGGCACGGGGCTGGAGTTGGACGCGATGCTGGCGAAAAGACGGGATTTGCGCGTCACCGGCGTCGACTTGACACAGGCCATGCTGGACGAGCTGAAGAAAAAGCACCCGGAAGCCAACCTGCGTCTGATCTGCGGCGATTATTTCAAAACCGACTTTGGGAGCGAGTGCTTTGACTGCGCAGTGTCCTTTGAATCGTTGCACCACTTTTCGCGGGAGAAAAAGCTCGGCTTGTACCGCAGTATCTGTGAAGCGCTTCGCCCAGGCGGTGTGTTCCTGAATGGCGATTACATGGTGGAGAGCGAAGAAGAGGAGCGTGTCCTGATGGACGAGTGTGCCCGCTTGCGCAAGGAGCAGGGCATACCGGAGGATGTGTTTGTCCACTTTGACACGCCTTTGGCAGTGGATGCGGAGATCGAGCTTCTGAAACATGCCGGTTTTGCCTGCGTTGAAAAGCTTTGGCGGCAGGGAAATACCACACTGCTGCGCGCTGTGCGATAAAAGAGCGGCGCGGCTCTTGCCGGTCGGATGTCCGCTGCTGTTTTCGAATCAACTGTAAGTCCGTCGCATCCTGAAGACAAATCGTGTCTGCGGAAGGTGTTTTTCAATATGAAGCAGACCAGATCAAAAACGTCTCCTTTCAACGGAACAGGAGCAATTACGGAAACCCATTGAGCTTCTCTTGCAGAATACCGCAGAAATATATAGAAGGCGCGATGGCGAAATAAAAAGCAATAGCCGCAGGGAAAGAAACTGCGGCTATTGCTGATTTTTTGGAAAATTTGTCGATTATTTGACCAGCACGGTTTCGTAATCCTGCGTGCCCAGGCCGTATTCCTCGAGCTTTTGCAGCTGGATGAAAGGGTTCTTGCCGTGGAGCTGTTCAAAGAGATGGCCGTGGCCGGAAAGCTCCATGCCGGCAGGCACGCCGGCGGGGATCAGATCTTCCATCTTGATTGCATCCAAGCTGGCGCGCTCGATGGCGACGATGTCGTCCGAGGCCATGATGCCGATGTCCGGCACGAGCGCGGGCGTGGTCATGCCCCAGCAGTCGCACAGCGCAGTGATGGCGATGAGCATGTTGATGTAGAACACATTGCCGGGCGCGAAGGTATCCACAACCGCCTTGGTGCAGACCGCCATGCCGGTCTGGAAATCGGCGTAATCGTGGCTGTCCAGCGTGATGGCGCCCACGGGACAGACCTTCAGACAGTGCTGGCACATGGTGCAGTGATGGTAGTTGACCTTGTATTCGCCGTTCTTGCCGGGCTCGGTGAAGCTGTTGGCAAAGTGGTTGCAGGCAGGGATGCACTTGCCGCAGTGGACGCACTTATCCTTGTTCCAGACCAGGCCGCCTTCCAGCGCGTGGATCTCGTGGCGGGTGCGGTCGGTGACGCAACCCATGGCGATGTTCTTGCACGCGCCGCCGAAGCCGCACGCGCCGTGGCCCTTGACATGGGAGAAGTCGATCATGAAATCCGCGTCGTGGATGAGTCCAGCGACATCCACATGTCTGAAGGTCTTGAAATCCACTTCTTTCGTGTAGAAATACTTGCCCAGATGGCCGCAGTCGTCCAGCACAGGACATCCCAGATTGCTCTCGGTGTAGCCGCGCTGTTCAGGATGGCGCTTGTAGACATAGTGGTCGGTGATGAAGCAATCGCCGCCGTGCGCGTGGACGAAATCCACCAGCTTGCGGACAAAGACCGGGGGAATCGTGGAATAGGTGATGCCGGAGCCGACGTGCATCTTGATGGCGACGGTCTTGCCATTCACCTTGTCGCCCAGACCGCTCTTTTCCAGCATGCGGCTGAACTTTTCGGGCAGGGTCTGGGACGCTTCATAGCGCGTGTAGGCCATGGGCGAGAAGAGTACTTTGGATGCCATGCGAAACAAGTCCCCTTTCCATATTCGTGTGGAATAAAAAGCGCACCCTTTGTGCGAAAGGGAGATCAGGCGCCGGGCTTGGCCAGACGCTCCACCTTCTGTTCATAAAAGGCGATCTTGTGGTCGAGCTTATCCAGGCATTTTTGCAGCTGCGCCATTTGCCTGAGGGTTTCCTTGCGGCGAGAGCGCAGCAGTTCCAACCGACAGGGGATGGTTTCGTCTCCCTCCATGTTCCAGCGGACGAATTCGCGGATCTCACGGATCTCCATGCCGGTGGCCTTGAGGCAGGCGATCAGATCCAACCAGGCAAAGTCGTCTTCGGTGAAAACGCGGTAGCCGTTGTCACCGCGTCCCACGAAGGGCAGCAGTCCCTGCTTGTCATAAAAGCGCAGCGTATCCACGCTCACGCCGATGTGCGCGGCCGCCTGACGGATCGTATAGGTCTTCATCCTCATGTCCTCCCTTTGGTTACAAAGAGTACCATTCTTATCATAAACCCTGGAGCACGCTCTAAGGCAAGCGGGTTTCACAAAAATTGGATTAAATTTTTGTTACTTTGAGGTTTGACAATCGTTATAGGTTCATGCTATCCTACATTTGGTTCTGGAAAATAAATAGCAAAGGGGTAGTTTTCACCATGGAACCGTTCAAGAACTTCAAAGTTGCGGCCTATGTCTACGCCTACTATCTGGAAAAGGTCGATGAGGCGGAGATCCAGCGCGGCATTGATTACTTCAAGAAGTACATCCATCTGGACAAGGTGTATATTGAAAATCACCGCGGCACGGTGGATATTCCCGTCGAAAAGCTGAAGGCGGTCAAGGCGCTGTTCGAGAAGAACGGCATCGAAACCTCCGGCGGCATCACCTCGACTCAGCTGGTGGACGGCGTGCGCAAGCCCTCTTACTACGATACCTTCTGCTATACCGATCCCCGCCACCGCGAGGAATACCTGCGCATCGTGCGCGAGCTGGCCAGCGTGTTTGATGAGATCATACTGGACGATTTCTTCTTCACCGCCTGCCGGTGCGAGATGTGCATCGAGGCCAAGGGCAAGCAATCCTGGAAGGATTACCGCCTGCACATGATGGAGGAGTTCTCCCACGAGATCGTTGACCTGGCGCGCAAGGTCAATCCCAAGATGAACTTCATCATCAAGTACCCCAACTGGTACGAAAGCTATCAGGAAACGGGCTATAACCCCGGCAAGCAGAAGGATATCTTCGACATGATCTATACCGGGACCGAAACCCGCAACGCCTGCTATTCGCCCCAGCACTTGCAGCTCTACGAGTCTTATTCCATCATCCGTCTGCTGGAAAACACTGCGCCCGGCCGCAACGGCGGCGGCTGGATCGATCAGGGCGGCTCGTCCGACAACCTCAGCCGCTGGCTGGATCAGGCCAACGCCACGATGCTGGCCAAGGCGAAGGAACTGATGCTGTTTAACTTTGCCGTGCTGGTGGATTCTCCCGCACTGCCTCCGCTGGGTCAGCAGTTCTACCGCATCGACGAGATCGTCGGCAAGTGCGGCAACCCCGTGGGCGTGGCGGCCTGGGAGCCGTTTGACGCGGACGGCGAGGATCAGCTCTACAACTACCTCGGCCAGTGCGGCCTGGCGGTGGAGCCTTCGCCCTATTTCAATGATAAAGCCCCGACCGTGCTGCTGACGCAGTCCTCCGCTTGCGAACCCGACGCGATGGAAAAGCTTGAAAAGTACGTCCGCCAGGGAGGCAACGCCGTTGTGACTGTCGGTTTTGTGCACGAAACTTACGACAAGGGCATCAAGGACATGACCTCCGTCCGCCTGACGCATCGCCATGTGCTGAGCAACGAATTTATGGTGTCCAACATGAACTACCTGCAAATGGAAGTGGAGCGCTCCGACGATCCCATTCTGTTTGAGGTGCTGGACTACAAGACCAACGCTACTCACAGCGATATCACGATCCTTGCGGGTGAGGACAACTTCCCCATGATGACGGAAGACAACTACGGCAAGGGCCGCTTGTTCATCCTCAATGTGCCGGAAAACTTTGCCGATCTTTACAAGCTGCCTAAGAGTGTCGTCCGCGCGTTCAACAAGCACTTGAGCATGGGTCAGCGCGTGTTCGTTGCGGCGCATCCGCAGGTGAACTTCTTTGCCTACGATAACAACGTCTACGGCATTCAGTCCCATCGCCCGATGCCCGACAGCATTCAGGTCATCGTTCGCGGCGAGTGCAAGGGCCTGCGCGATATCGAAACCGGCCGCGTCTACGACGAAAAGCTCACCATGCCCAAGCCCGGCAAGAAGGGTGACGCCACCACCGTCATCCCCGAGCCGACGGAATATGCCTTCGAGGTGCAGATGTTCCCCGGCCGCATGATGTTCTTTGAAGTGATCGACTAAAACTGCATTTTCGGCTCCTCCGGAAAACTTCCGGAGGAGCTTTTGCGTGGATATTGCGCCGGATACACTTTGGAAACATGTTTGTTGTATAATGGGGACAGAGAATTCCATCGCAGACGGAAGAGGTGTCGGAGATGAATGAAAAAAGGCTGCTGATCGTTGAAGATGAAAAGCCGATAGCGGATATATTGGCCTACGGATTCCGGAAAGAGGGCTTCACTGTGCAGTGCGCTCACACAGGGGCGGAAGGACTTAAATTGGCGCAGGATCAGAGACCGGATCTCGTGCTGCTCGATTGGATGCTGCCGGATCTGAGCGGTGTAGACGTTTGCCGATTGTTGACGGAAAAATACAACATCCCCATCGTGATGCTGACGGCGCGCAGCAGCGTGGACGATAAGCTGCTGGGGCTGGAGACCGGCGCGGATGATTACATCACCAAGCCCTTCGACCTGCGCGAAGTCATTGGCCGAGTCAAGGCGATTTTGCGCCGGTTTGACAAGAGCGCGCCCAAGGCCGAGCAGCAGGAGGTCGTTCGCAGCGGAAAGATGCTGATCTCCGAAAAGGAATGGTCGGTCACGATGGACGGCATGCGCGTCAGCCTGACGCCCAAGGAGTTCGAGCTGCTTCTCTTTTTTGTGAAGCATCCGCGGCAAGTGTTCTCACGTGAACAGTTGCTGGCGCGTATCTGGGGGTATGATTTTTACGGAGACAATCGCACGGTGGACATCCATGTGCAGCGGCTGCGCAAGAAACTGGGGATCGGCAGCGAGCTGGTGACGGTCTTTGGCGTGGGGTACAAATATGAGCCGGGCGAAGAACAATAAGCAGAAGAACGGAAAAAAGGGACGGAAGCTGCGCCTGCTCGGCGGCATACGGCTGCGCCTGGCGCTGGGGCTTGCCGCGCTTGCACTGCTGAGCGCTGCGGCGCTCTATGCTCTGTGTATCAATCAGGTGGGACGCAACATGGAATCGCGCATCACGCGGGATTTGCTGACCTTGCAGACCAACACGCAGGTCTATGTTCGACAATATCTGCTGCTGTCTGAACGCGACGCGGATGAGGAGAGCTTCCGCCAGTGCGCGCAGGAAATTGCCGACGAATTGTATTCTACCGGTGGAACGAACCTTTCGCTCTATTCGCTTTCGGGGGAAAAGCTGCTGGGGCGCGGCGGAGAACACAGCAATGTCATCTTCACCGGCGGAAGCGCGGCAGCGAGCGAACAGAAGCCCCTGCGCCCGGAGGAGGAAAAAGCCTTTGAGCAGGCGAAAAACGGAGCGGCGGCCTACGGGCTGCATTATGGCGAGGGACGCAGCTGCTTGGTGCTGTTCGCCATGCCGGTCGCCGTCAGCGGTGAAAATATCGGCCTGATCACTTATGTGTTGGATTATTCTGAGCAATACCGCCAATATGTCGAAATGGCGCAGATGCTGCTATTTGCGGCGATGGGGCTGTTTGCTGTGACATGTGTTGCGGTGCTGATGTATTTGAATCACATTCTGGCGCCGGTGCGCAGACTCAGCCGCCGGTCGTCCTATGCAGCGGACCAGATCCGCAATGGGCGCATCCCGACTTTGCCGCAGAGCAGGCGGAAAAAGCGCCGCCGCCGGGACGAGATCAGTGAACTGGACGAAAACTACGATTTGATGCTGCGCACGGTAGGGCAGCAGTTTTCCAGAATTCAGGAGGACAGGGCGCGCATTTTGCAGCTGCTGGACAGCCGCCAGGCATTCTATAACAACGTGACCCACGAGCTGAAAACGCCGTTGACCACCATCAAGGGCTATGCGCAGCTGATGGAGGAGAACGGCGCGCAGGATGAAGAACTGTTCCGCAGCGGACTGGAGCACATTCAGCATGAGAGCACCCGCCTGCACCGAATGGTCACGCAGCTGCTGGAAATGTCCAACATCGACCGGGACGACGTGTTTGAACCGGTGAATCTGGGCAGCATCGCAGAGCAGGTAGCGGACGCGATGGCGCTCAAGGCGCGGCGTTATGACGATACCATCCGAATGTGGTGCAGCGGCCGGCCGGTCATTCAGGGCAAGGAAGAGCGCATCCGCCAGCTCTGCATCAACCTGATCGACAACGCGATCAAATACGGTGCGGCGGAGCAGCCCATCACCGTGGAATGCGCCCAACAGGGCAAGCAGGCGGTGCTGCGGGTGAGCAACTTCGGCCCCGGCATGACGGCGGAGGAAATCGAACACATCTTTGAGCCGTTTTACCGCACGGATAAGGAGCGCTCCCGCGAGATGGGCAGCGCAGGGCTGGGATTATCCATTTGTATGAAGATTGTGCGCGAACACGGCGGCACGCTGAGTGCGCAGAGCGTGCCCGGCGGGGAGACGACCTTCACCGCAATATTCCCATTGCTGAGAAAGGAGGGCGCGGACGATGAAGCGGAGGCTTAAAATCGCTCTTGCCTACTTGCTGCTGCTGGCACTGTCCGGCTGCGCCATTCAGCCGGGAGATAAAACCGTTGTGCTTCCCATGCCTCGTGCAACGGAAAATGCAAACGAGCAAACGGAAGAAAACGATTGGACCGTTCGGCGCATCCGTCAGTGCGAGGTCGTCACCGGCTGCGTGGACGAGGAAAACCAGTCCGTTGCGCTGGGATGGAGCAATGGCAAGCTCTATGTCGTGGAAGGTGCGGCAGGACAGGCTGTTTCGGTCCGCTACGTCGATCCGCGCTACGGATTCTTTGAGACCTGTGCGGTGTTGGGGAAGATTGACTATGAAAGGCTGAAGCTCTCTCCCGACGGCAGCGCGCTGCTGTACACCGTGCGCAAGGAAATGGGAGAAACGGAGTTGTATCTTTACCGTGTGAAGCAGAAAAAGGCAGAAAAGGTTGCGGATATCCCATTTTTGTCGCCCTATCTGGGCGTGGATTTCTGCTGGACGGCGGATGGCAGCCGCTTTTTTTACTGGGTGACCTCTTCCTTTTCAGATAAGCCTTACCAGATGGAGATGGAGATGTACGGCGGCGAGGTGCCGCCGACACAGGAGTATTGGGCGAGGATTCGAGGAAATATTTATCTCAATCAGATTATGCGTGGCGATGCGAAAACCGGAAACGTCAAAACCGTGCTGGCCATGCACAGCGAGATGCCGATCAGTGAAAAACGGATGGAGGTTTTCGGCGAGGATTTGGCAACCGCTTTCCTCAAGGAGGTATCTCTCTCCGAAGACGGAAGCTGCGTGCTGGCGCGCTATCTCAGCCAGGAGGAATTGAGTTGGAAATACGTCTATGCGGATTGCGAAACGGGCGAATACAAAATGCGTCAGATCGAGCGGCTGGCAAACCTGATCCCTACGGGAAAATCATACAGCATCGAGCAGGTGACGCAGGATGGTTTTCTGCTGAATACCTATGAAAAAAAAGATGTTTCGATCGAGCTGTATCAGGAAAGAGGGACGCTGAAAAAGATCGGCAGTATGAATTCCGGTGAGTACTGGTATACCGATATGCAGATGGCGCCGGATGGCAGCCATGTGCTTGCCGTGGAGCACCGCATGGATGGCGAAAGCGCAGTGGCAGTCTATTCCATAGAGGACGGCGGACGCAAGCTGCTCTATCAGACAGCACGTCCCATCGTTTCGGTCCGCGTCACGCCGGACGGAAAGCAGGTGCTGATCTGCACGGTTTCCGGCACGCAGGTGACGGAAAATCAGGACGGATATGTGGAGGACGATAATAAGGTCGCCTTCATCGTCACGATCCTGGAAATATAAAAAAGAAACAACTTGGCCGCAAATGCGTCGGGAGCCGGAAACATCTCTTTGCTAGAATAAAAACCGTGGAAAAGCAAAGGGGGTTCCGGCTCTTGGCGACTTTGAGAATTGTGCAATCAGCAATCGAAAACAATATCCGTGCGATCCGTGCGCATACAGACAAACGCATCATCGCCGTGGTGAAGGAAGATGGATACGGCGTCGGTCTGCGCAGCGCCTACCGGTTGTATCATGGACAGGGAATTGACTTTTTTGCCGTGGCGACGCCATGGGAGGCACTGCAAATGACGGAAATGGCGGAGCCTTCGGAGAGCATATTGCTGCTGACCCCGGTAGACAGCGTGGAGGCCTGCGCGGAACTGGCAGCGCGCGGCGTGATTTTCATGCTGGGCAGCTCAGAGCAGGCGGACATATTGCGGCAGGCAGGGGGGCGCGCGCACTGCGTGCCGCGTGTGCATCTGGCGATCGACACCGGACTGGGGCGCTATGGCTATATCTGGAGCGACGTATCAGCCGTGCCGCGCGATGTGCAGGGGCTAAAGGTCGAAGGGGTCTATACGCACTTTGCCACGCAGACGCGCGATGTCCAACGCAGCATACAGCGACAGTTTTCGCATTTTGAGCAGGCGCTGGAGGTTCTGCGGGCGCTGCACATCGATCCCGGCATGACACACGCCTGCGCCAGCCTCGCCTTTGCCTGCATGGGCGATCTGGGCTGTGATGCGATTCGCGTGGGCTCACTGTTGCTCGGACGCTGCGCCGGCCCTTTGCAAAATGAGTTTGAAAACGCTGTCTATTTGGAAGCCGAGATCAGTCGCGTCACGGAACGCCGCTGCGGGGAATACATCGGCTATGATGGTTACAGGCTGCGACGGGATGTGCGGGTCGGGCTGGTTCGTGTGGGATATGCGGACGGTGCGTTTCTCAGCACGCACAACGATGCGGACGGCGGCCTGCGGCCTGTGCTGCGCAGCGTCCGAACCTGGCTGCGCGGGGGCAGAACGCACAGCGTGAGCGTGGCGGGAAAGCGAGTTCCCGTCATCGGGAAGATCGGAATGAATCATATGCTGCTTGATCTAACCGGAGCGTCGTTGTTGGGCGGCGCGATGGTGCGCATCGAGGTCAATCCCATTCTGGTGCGCAGAGAAATTCCACGCTGCTTTCTGTGAAAAAGCTTGCAGCATGGAAATGTTTGTGATATAGTGAAGCCATGAATTGCAATCTGCAATTTGGAAAGGGGATGTTCTATATGAAGAGTTATGAGGTGTCTTTCTCTTAAAACCGCATAAGAACTGCGGCGGAACAACAACCCATGCCGCAGAAAAGCCCCTTTTTCCGCGTGTCCTGCGTAAATGAAGACACATCCGCAAAAAGGTGTGTCTTTTTTGCGCGCAAATTTCCCCCAAAAGCAGGACGAACATGGAGAAAAAGCAGATTGATTGATTTGAAAAAACTGGGTTATGAAAAAGAAAAATACGGCAAGACGGAACAGGGCGTTCCCGCGCGCGTGACCGCAGTGCACCGGGAACGGTATGAAGTGATCTCTGCGCAGGGCGAAAGCTTTGCGCGCTGCCGTACATCGGCCTATCGAAACTGTCGTGCGGCGGATTACCCCACGGTGGGCGATTTTGTGGAGCTGCTGCCAGCCGAAAACAGTGACGGATGGATACTGCGCACGCTGCCGCGCCAAACCGTCTTTATCCGCACCAACCTGCACGGCCATGCGGCGAAGTTCGTCAAAAACATCGACGAGCAGGCCGTGGCCGCCAATTTCGATTGGGTCTGGATCGTGCAGTCTCTCAACCACAACTTTTCGCTGCCGCGTCTGGAGCGCTATCTGGCCTTAACCCGCAGCAGCGGCGCGCGGGCGATGGTGGTGCTCAGCAAGCGCGACCTGGATGCGGATTGGCGGCAGAAGGCGGAGAGTGTCCGCGCGTTCTGCGGCGAGGTGCCGGTCTGCGCGGTCAGTGCGGCGACGGGCGAGGGCATGGAGCAACTCCGCCCCATGCTGCGGCCCGGCGTTACGCTGGCGATGCTTGGTTCATCGGGCGTGGGCAAGTCCAGCCTGCTCAACGCGCTTTGCGGCGAAGAAGTGATGGAAACCGGTGCAATCCGCGAGGGTGACAGCAAGGGGCGGCACACCACGACCTACCGGCGATTGGTGCAACTGCCCGGCGGCGCGCTGCTCGTTGATACGCCCGGCATGCGTGAACTGGGCGTGATCGGCGAAGCGCAGCAGGAGATTGACGAACGCTTTGCCGACGTGCGGGCATTGGCGGCGCAATGCCGTTTTGCCAATTGTATGCATGAGAAGGAACCTGACTGCGCGGTACGCGCGGCGATCGAGCGAGGTGAACTGGATCCCAGGCGGCTGAAGCTCTACCGTGACATGACACGGGAAGCGGACTTTGCCCGTAGCCACACAGCGAAAAAGAAGTGAAGAAAAGCAGCGGAGCACAGTGAAGTGCTCCGCTGCTTTTTTGCATTGCAGGAGAGAAAAATCAATTCTGCATCAGATTGACTTTTGTAATCAAGCGGTCAGGGCCGCCGCTGACATCGTTGGTATAGCCGTTTTCAAAGACGAAGGCCCAGCCGCCGCAGAACTGAACGTCCAGCTGTTCGGCATAGGTGGCATAGAGTATGCCGTCACTCTGCTCGTGCGCTTGAATGAAAGCCTCTTCGTCTTCCGCGATCTCGTCATAATCATCCTCATAAGCCATGTAGATCGAGCCGATCTTTAGCTGCGCAATGGGGTTGGGGTTGGAGAGTTCCAGCGCATAGAAGTCCAGCGCCGCAGTACCCGCATCCAGATCGCGCGTGACCAGCAGCGAGAAGGTGCGATCCGCCACACGGTAGGTCATCGACAGGTTTTCAAAATCACCGGATTCCACTACATCGGACTCCTTCAACGGATTGGGGGAATGGAGTTCGATCTGATCAATGGCGGAGAACTGCGCGTCCCGCACTTTGCGCACGGTCAGTGAGGCAAGGTCCAGCGCATAGGCGGCGCGGTCTTCCCAATCCTGTTCCGCGTCCAACGCCTGGAAGTAGACGCTGCCATCCGAAACGAACCAGTTGAACAGCAGCCGGTTGGAAAAATCCATCTCGGGTACATCGCGCAACGCACCCGTTTCAACATTTAACAGCTTGACGGCGCGGCTGCGGTCGGCGGTGAGGAAGATCATCTCTGTGTCGCTGACGAATAGCGGTTCTTGGATGTTCTCTGCCAGCACAGTGCTTTCACCCGTTTCAAGGTTCACAGAAACTGCCGTAAAGATCGGAAAATCGACGTAGTTGAACATCCAGTCCGGCATGGTCATGGCAATTGCGTTTTCCGCCTCATAATCGAGCTTTTGCAGCACGAGCAACTTATCGCTCCCCAACATATAAAAGCCGTAAAGATCCAGCGAATCGGCGGAATAGATCAGTTTGTCGTCCGATCCGTCCGCCGCCATGCGGTGCAGACCGTCGTTGGACACATAGGTCAGCGTATCGCCATCGCACAATGCCCACGGATGAGCAGGATTGGTGCATTCTGCGAGGGGATTCCCGATGGGCGTTTCTTCCGGACTTTCAATGGGTACGGCGGTTTCATCTGCCTCTACTGGCGCAGGCGTTGCTGCCGCGCTCTCCGAGGGAAGGGGGCTGGGCGCTTTGATAGGTGGCACTTTGACGGTTGTGGCCGAGCAGCCTGTCAACAGCGTCAACGCTACCAGTACAGCTGCCAGCTTGCGGATTTTTTTCATGTGGATGATATCTCCTTATGGTTTATGGCTTCTTTGATAAAACGGGAAAGAACCTTCGGATGATTCCGGGAAACACAAAAAT
Source organism: uncultured Christensenella sp. (assembly GCA_905193155.1). Lineage (GTDB taxonomy): Bacteria > Bacillota > Clostridia > Christensenellales > UBA1750 > Spyradocola. Next base: position 8,323 of record CAJJNQ010000009.1, on the reverse strand, counting down.
GATCTTAGTCAGCGCGATTTTTGCGTTTCGTTATTTTTTGCGGGGATCCTCCTTGTCCTCATCAGCTCCATCGTTTTTGCGTCCGTAGAGCGCAAAGGCTCCGGGGCTGGAGTTGGGAGGACCGCCGACGCCTACGCCGCGGCCGGAATAGCCGCCCAAGCCGCCGAGGTTGCCGGTGCCGTGGCGTTCGGGCTTGGGCTTGCCTCGGTTCCGGATGGCAGAGATCAAGTAAACGATCAGCGCGCCCAACAGAAGGCAGCCAAGCACCGTCAGCAGAATGGTAATGCGCGAGTCGATTGGGCCAAGATTGTTGAAATAATCTACTTCGAGCCATGCCATGAGGATTCTCCTTTCTCGTAGCGATACAGGGCGGTGTGTCAGCGCTTGCGGGGATCTTCCTCAGAATCCGCAGATTCATCGTTCTTTTTGCGTCCGTAGAGTGCGAAGGCTCCGGGGCTGGAGTTGGGAGGACCGCCGACGCCCACGCCGCGGCCGGAATAGCCGCCCAAGCCGCCGAGGTTGCCGGTGCCGTGGCGTTCAGGCTTTGGCTTGCCTCGGTTCCGGATGGCAGAGATGAGATAGAAAAGGAACAGGATGACCAGAATGGCGAAAACAATAAACAGGACAAGGCGTCCGTCAAAACCGACGCCTTCGCGGTAAATCAGCATCGTCGGCCTCCTTTCAGACGAAGGGGAGCTTACTTCATGTAGTCGAACAGTTCGATAGATTCGCCGGAGGGGCCATCGAAGAAGATGTTCTTGATGCCGCCCAGTATCTTTTCGCTGTAGCCAACCTGCGCGTCCTGCGGAACGATGCCGCGCGCCTTGAAATCTGCTACCACATCATCGATGTGCGTGCACTCGATGCAGATGTGACCAATCCAACCGTCCGGCGTGCGTCGGTCGAGTTCCGCAGGATTTGTGGGCTGAATCAGTTCCAGCAGGCAGGTGCCCAGGCTCATGAAAACCAAACGCGGGCCGGGGATGGATTCGGCGTCCTTGTGAAAGCCGAGAGATTCGTAAAAAGCGACGGATTTGTCGACGTCTGCGGTGAAGATGCCGATGTGGGCAAGGCCGGTGAGTTTAGCGTTGTTGTTCATGAAAAAACCCTCCTTGAGTTTTACTCTGTATCTGAATTATAACATACCTGGCGCGCATTTTGAACGCTTTTGTGTTGCAAGACCGCGCTTCTTGGTCTAAAATATACAATAAGCTTCACAGCAACCGTGCGCGGTGCTGATGAATGCGAAAAAATAGCGCGCCGCACGCCTTGCGGCAGAAATGCGTCGGGTATCTGCATGAGCGGAACCTGAACGGAGGGAAAACAAAATGACAATGCTTCAGAAAAGTCACGACAAAACGCGCAAGCTCGTTTCGGCGGGAATGCTTTCCGCCATCTCCATCATCCTTGGCATGACCCCGCTGGGCATCATTCCCATCGGGCCCCTTTCCGCCACGACCATGCATCTGCCCGTCATCATCGGCGCGGTGCTCGAAGGCCCCGTGGTCGGACTGATTATCGGCGCGATTTTCGGCGGATTCAGCCTGTATCAGGCCGCCTCGGGCGGATCGGTGCTGGCGCCGCTGTTCATGAATCCGCTGGTGTCGATTCTGCCAAGGCTGTTGATCGGGCCGTGCGCTTATTTTGTGTTCCGCAGTGTTCAGAAGCTGACGAAAAAGCGCGCGCTTTCGGCAGGATGCGCGGCGGTGGCCGGCACGCTGACCAATACCGTGGGCGTGATGGGCTTTATTTATATTCTCTATGCGCAGCAGTATGCGGCCGCGATGGGGCTGGACCCCGCGACCGTGGGCGCTGCAATTCTTTCAGCCTCGGCGCTCAACGGCATTCCGGAATGCGCGGTGGCGGTGATTGTGACGGTGGGCGTGACCGCCGCCGTCTGGCATATGCGCGGCAAGGGCAAGGCCGCAAAATAATCCCGGAAAGGAATGAATCCTCCGCATGATCCTGACACTGGATATAGGCAATACCAACATCAAATGCGCTTTGTTTGAGGACGACCGGCTCAAAAAGGCCTGGAGAATGTCTACCGACAGGCATAAGACCCACGATGAATACGGTGTGCTGCTGAGCATGTTTTTGAAAAACGCGGGCTATGACAAAAGCGAGATCGAGGGTGTGATCATGTCCTCGGTGGTGCCGACGATCAACTATACCATCGAGCACATGATCGACGATTATTTCGGCGTTGAGCCGATTCAGGTCGTGCCGGGCATCAAGACCGGCATCAACATCCATTACGACAACCCGCAGGCGCTGGGCGCAGATCGAATTTGCAACGCCGTAGCGGCGCAGAAGGAATACGGCGGGCCGTGTATTTACATTGATTTCGGTACTGCCACGACTTTCGGCGTGCTGTCCAAGAAGGGGGAGTTCCTGGGCGGCGCGATCTGCCCCGGACTGAAGCTGGCTTCCGAGGCGCTGACCGAGCGCGCGGCGCAGCTTTCCAAGGTGGAGCTGGTCAAGCCGGAAACCGTCATCGGCCGCAACACCATCACCAATATGCAGGCCGGTATCGTTTACGGCTATGTCGGCCAGGTGGATTACATCGTTCGCAAGATGAAGGCGGAGATCGGCGGATCGGAGCACATCCGCGTCATTGCGACCGGCGGCCTTTCCCGCATGATCGCATCGGAAACCTCGACCATTGATATCATCGACGGATTGCTGACCTTAAAGGGACTGCGTCTGCTCTACGAGCGCAATGCAAGGTAACGGATATTCCGGGGAGGAATCGCTTTATGTATATCAAAAAAGGCTCCCATGGGGAGGTTCTCAAGCATAATATGCGCGGGGGAGACGGCGTGGTGTCGCTGTATCCCGCGGCACAGGGAGAACAGCTGCCCGCCTCCTGCCGCCTGTTTTCCCGCATCGAGCTGCCTGCGGGTGCGTCCATCGGGCTGCACCGGCACGAAGGCGAGGCGGAAATGTTCTATGTGCTGTCGGGACATCCGACGCTGACCGACGACGGTGCGGAATACACCGCCCAGCCAGGCGATTGCATCGTGACCCGTTCCGGTCACAGCCACGCTGTGCGCAACAACGGAGGCGAGCCGGTGGAGCTGTTGGCCTGCATTGCCAAGGACTAAAATACGGGGAGGTTGACGATATGGCGAGGAGTTTTGAGGAGATCTATCAGATTGCGCCGGAACCCGCCGTGCGCCGGCTGCTTGCGTTCCGCGAGAAGTATCCTTTCCGCATCATCGAAAAAGAGGGCATGATCTACCATGTCTGGGATACCGGAAACGGCTATGGCGAGCGGGCGATGGTGTTTCTGCCCAGCGGTATGGGCCACGGCGAAATCTGGTTCCCTTATCTGATGGATTTGGGCAGGGATATTCGCTGTATCGCGTTTTCACTGCCGGAATGCAAGCATATGCAGGATTTCGCCCGGCAGATTCATGCGATTCTGGAAGACATGGGCGTTAAGGAAATCATACTCGTCAGCACAGCCATCGGCGGCCTGATCGGGCAGATGTTTGTGCGGATGTATCCGCTGGATACCATCGGTCAGGTGCTGTGCACCTGCGGCGCACCCTGCAAGGAGCTGCCCGACGAGGACTGCCTGCGCTGGACGGCGCGCAAGGGCATGGCGCTGCGCTACAAGCTCACGCCGTTTGAGCCGATGCGCCAGAGCATGGGGTATCAGACCTTCCACCAGATGTGTCCGGAGGAATTGCAGGACAACATGACCTTCTGGCGCGCGTTCATTTCGGAAACGTATGAACACTATGTCTATAAAAAACAGTATATCAATCTCAACTGCGTTGCACTGCCGGAAATCTATGCCAAGAAGCCCTTTGAAATCGGTGATATGGACGATTGGAAGGGCAAGACGCTGATCCTGGAATCCTCCGGCGATCAATATTATGGCCAGCGGGAGCGGGAGCTGCTCAAAAAGCTCTATCCCGGCGCGCAGGTCGAGGAAATCGGCGATATGGGGCAGTTTGCGCTGATGGCGCGCGAGAGCGAAATCATTGCGCGGCTGCGCGAATTTATCGGCAGCCTGAATAAATAAGGACGGGAAACGAAAAGCATGGAAATCATTCGCGCAAGCGATGTTTGGTACGAATACCCCCGGCAGGGAGAGGAAGAGGACGGCCAGGGCGACCTGGCCGTGCGCGGCGTTTCACTGTCGGTGCAAAAGGGAGAATGGCTCAGCGTCATTGGGCACAACGGATCGGGCAAGTCCACGCTGGCCAAGCTCTTAAACGGCCTTTATCTGCCCAAGAAGGGCAGCGTCGTGGTGAACTGCATGGATACCCGCGACGAAGAGCGCATCTGGGACATCCGGCAGAAGGTCGGCATGATCTTTCAGAACCCGGATAACCAGATCGTCGCCACCGTTGTGGAGGAAGACGTCGCCTTTGGCCTGGAAAACCTCGGCGTGGAGCCGCATGAGATCCAAAGACGGGTCTATCAGGCGCTCAAGGCCGTGAACATGACGGAATATGCCACCCATGCGCCGCACATGCTTTCCGGCGGGCAGAAGCAGCGCGTCGCCATTGCGGGCGTGCTGGCGATGAAGCCGGAGGTCATCCTGATGGACGAGCCCACCGCGATGCTCGATCCCAGCGGCCGACGCGAGGTCATGGAGACCGTCGAGCGCCTGCATAAAGAAGAGGGCATGACGGTGGTGCTGATTACGCACTTTATGGATGAAGCGCTGCGCGGAGACCGCGTGGCGGTGATGGAAAAGGGACAAATTGTGCTTGAGGGCGCGCCGCGGCAGGTGTTTGCGCAGGTCGATGAGCTCAAGCGCATCGGGCTGGACGTGCCGCCCATGATGGAATTGAGCCAGCGGCTCAAAAAGGACGGCTATGACGTCGGCTGTGAGCCGATGACGGTGGAAGAGATGGTGGAGGCACTATGCCGGTTGAAGCAAAAGAACTAACCTTTACCTATAATGCGGGCAGCCCGTTTGAGACCGCGGCACTGGATCATGTGAACTTCACGATCAAGGACGGTGAGTTTATCGGGATCATCGGGCACACGGGCAGCGGCAAGTCCACGCTGATCCAGCACCTGAACGGCCTGATCAAGCCCACGAGCGGCACGGTGATCGTGGACGGACTGGATCTTTCCGACAAGGAGACGAGCCTTAGGGAGGTTCGCCGCCGCATCGGGCTGGTGTTCCAATATCCCGAATATCAGCTGTTTGAAGAGACGGTGCGTCAGGACGTCGCCTTCGGGCCGAAGAACCTCGGCCTTCCGCAGGACGAGATCGACCGGCGCGTGCGCAACGCGATGGAGCTTGCCGATCTGGATTATGACGCGATTGCGGAAAAATCCCCTTTCGAGCTTTCCGGCGGACAGAAGCGCCGCGTGGCCATTGCGGGCGTACTGGCGATGGAGCCGAATGTTCTGATTCTCGACGAGCCCACCGCGGGGCTCGACCCTTACGGAAGGGATTACATCCTCAATCTGGTCAAAACCTGGCACGACAAGGGACGCACCATCATCATGGTTTCCCATTCGATGGAGGACGTCGCGCGCCTGGCTGACCGTATTTTTGTGATGAACCACGGCAAATTGGAGATGCAGGGCACGCCGGACGAGATTTTCTCGAAGGAAGAGCATCTGCGCGCCATCGGGTTGGATGTGCCGCAGGTGACGTCGCTGGCCGGAAGGCTCAATGCGCTCGGCTTCGATCTGCCGGGCAATATTCATACCATGGACGATATGGAAAAGGCGCTCTGCGCCGCGCTGGGAGGTGAAGCCCGTGCTTAAAGACATTACGCTCGGGCAGTTCTGCCCCGGCAGCACGGTGATCCACCGCATGGATCCGCGCGTTAAGATGCTGCTGATGATCGCCTATATCGCACTGGTTTTTCTGGTAAAAGGATTCCTGGGTTATCTGATTCTTGCGGTCTATCTGGGATTGGCCATTGCGCTGGCGCACCTGAAGATTCAGTACATGATGCGTTCGCTCAAGCCGATACTGTTCATCGTCGTCATGACGCTGGTGCTCAACATCCTCTTCACCCGCGGGGAGCATCCGTTGGTGGAATGGGGCATCCTGAAAATTTATCGGGAAGGCATTGAATTTGCCGTGTTTATGGCGCTGCGCCTGATCTTCCTGCTGCTGGGCACGTCGCTGCTGACGTTGACGACCTCGCCCATGGCGCTGACCGATGCGCTGGAGCGGCTGCTCAAGCCCCTCAAGGCGATTCACTTCCCCGTGCATGAAATGGCGATGATGATGACCATCGCGCTGCGCTTTATCCCGACGCTGCTGGAAGAAACCGACAAGATCATGAAGGCGCAGGCCGCAAGAGGCGCGGATTTTGATACCGGCAACCTCTTTCAGCGCGCCAAGGCCATGGTGCCGCTGCTGGTGCCGCTGTTCGTCGGATCCTTCCGCCGCGCGGACGAGCTGGCCATGGCGATGGAGGCCAGATGCTATCACGGCGGCACGAACCGCACCCGGATGCGCATTCTGCACGTTCAGGCCATTGACTGGGCGGCAATCGGGGTTACGGCGGCGACGCTTGTCCTGATCTTGCTGGAGAGACTGCTGTGACGCGCCGCATCGCGCTGCGCATCTCCTACGACGGAACGGCGTATGCGGGCTGGCAGACCCAGAGCAATGCGGTCGCCGTGCAGCAGGTGATTGAAAAGGCACTGGGCAAGCTGTCCGGCGGCCCTGTCGGCATCATCGGCGCTTCCCGTACCGACGCAGGCGTTCATGCGCAGGGGCAAGTGGCGCATTTCGACACCGAAACCCGCATCCCGGAGGAAAAGTTCAGCTACGCCCTCAACACCATGCTGCCGGAGGATATCCGCATTGTGGAATCGTGGGGGGCCGCGCCGGACTTTCATGCGCGCTTCGGCACGGCAGGCAAGGTTTATGCCTATACCTTTTACAATGCGCCGCACGCTTCTGCGATGCTGAGCCGATTTTCTGCGCACTGTCCGGTGGAGCTGGATGTGGAGCGCATGAACCGTGCCGCGCAAGACATTGTGGGCGTGCACGATTTTTCTGCCTTCATGGCCTCGGGCGGCACGTCCAAGACCTTTGAGCGGGAAATGAAGGCGGCGCAGGTCTGCCGCGCGGGGAACCAGGTGTGCTTTATGGTCTGGGGCACCGGGTTTCTCTACAACATGGTGCGCATCACAGCGGGGACGCTGGCGCTGATCGGGCAAGGCAAGCTGCCGGAGGACGCGCTGGCTCGAGCCATTGCTTCGCATGAGCGGCTGGATCTGGGCTATACAGCTCCCGCCAAGGGACTGACGCTGATGCGCGTGCTCTATCCGGGACAGGACGAACTCGCCCGCGAAATCTTACGTCAAAAGCTGCTTTTTAACGCAGAAAAAGCTTGACGCAGCAGGGCAATTTGGGTATAATGTATGTTGCGTTGAAATGTGACCATTAGCCCCGGTTGCTAAACGACATGTCTGTGGCGACTGACCAACGCGCACAGGCGACAGAATTACTTCACTTATTGGAGGGAATCCCTGTGAAATCGTATATGGCTAAGGCTGAAACCGTACAGAGCAAGTGGTACGTTGTGGACGCTGAGGGCATGGTGCTCGGACGTCTGGCGTCTCAGGTGGCAGCCATCCTCCGCGGCAAGAACAAGCCCACGTTCACCCCGCATGTCGATACCGGCGATCATGTCATCATCCTCAACGCGGATAAGGTCGTCCTCACCGGCGACAAGCTCAACCAGAAGTTCTACCGTCGTCACTCCGGTTATCCGGGTGGCCTGAAGGAGACCTCTTACAAAGTCATGATGGAGCAGAAGTCCGATCTGGCCGTCACTGCGGCGATCGCGGGCATGCTCCCCAAGAATGCCCTGGGCCGCCAGATGATCAAGAAGCTGCGCGTCTACAAGGGTGCCGAGCACGACCATCAGGCGCAGAATCCTGAAGTGCTCGAGCTGAAGAAGTAAGAGGGAAGGAGAAGAAAGAATCATGGCAGCATTAGCATATCAGGCCGTTGGCCGTCGCAAGAAGTCCATCGCCCGCGTTCGTCTCGTTCCCGGCGAGGGCAAGATCGTCATCAACCGTCGTGACCTCGACAATTACTTCGGTCTGGAGACCCTGAAGATGACCGTTCGTCAGCCCCTGCAGTTGACCGATACCGCTTCCCGTTTCGACGTGATCGTCAACGTCTACGGCGGCGGCACCACCGGTCAGGCCGGTGCGATCCGTCACGGTATCGCCCGTGCTCTGTGCAAGTCTGATGCGGACCTGCGTCTCGCTCTGAAGAAGGCTGGCTTCCTCACCCGCGATCCTCGTATGAAGGAACGTAAGAAATACGGTCTCAAAGCAGCTCGTCGCGCTCCGCAGTTCAGCAAGC
>CAJJNQ010000008.1 GCA_905193155.1 uncultured Christensenella sp. | reverse complement strand
TAATCCATACGGCAAACCATGTCGCCCTTGATCGCAAGCGCTTCCAGATCGCCGCAAAGCCAGGCTTCATCCAGACCATTGATTTCAACCGGCTTGAAGTCGTCGGGACTGCGGGCGAAGGTTGCGTTGCACATCAGCTTTTGTGCAAATCGCTTTGCGGCCTGCGGCGAGTGCAGTTGATAAATGTTTTGATAAACCCATACCGTGTCGTCACCGTTTTCGACGCACTCATAGGTTTTCCAAACACGCGCATTCAGACTTTGCATGGAGAACAGCGTACTGTCATTGTCGTAGGTCACAGAGCGTTCTCCATCGAAACCTGCTTCGCTCAGGAGAAAATAGGGGCCGTCAGAGACTTCCGGCAAAAGAATTTTACATTCTCCGCGCCACTGGATCAGCGCACCGATCCCGGAAAATACAAGGCAGATTGCCAGCACCGCCGTAATGATCTGATAGACGATGTGGCGGCGGGGCGAATGGTCGAGCGGCTTGCCGCGCTTGAGACTGCGGCAGAGCAGCATCGTGCGGATCGTTCCGTAAAGCATTTCATAAACGGCAAGAAGCACAAATGCGGCATAGAATAAGACTGCGGCCGTTTCTTCTACCCAGCCCACCACAAAATCCGCAGCAAAGCGCTGCAAGGTTTGAAAAGAGCTGACGGAGGAAAGCCCGAAGAGCATTGCGGCATGGAACCCAAGGATCATAAAGGCAACGATCCAACCAACCCAATAGCTCCGCTTCAGCGCTCGGAAGGTTGCCGCCTGCTGCCGCGGGTCGGAATAAAATTCCGGCGCATCGCTGCCTTCCGGTGCGGAAAAAACATGCACCAGGCCATTTTCGGCAGTCAGTTTCCAGCCGCATTCTTCATAAAGCTGAATCTGTTCTTCCGGCAGGCTCTGATCGTCGTCCAGAAAATGCGGTGAGGACAATTCGATTCTGTATTTTCGCTGCTGCGGCTCGCCTTTGCGGAAACGGCTCAGGTAAGCGCCGCGCTTATCCAGAAGCCAGCCGCGCTGCGCCATTCGGCCGTAGAACTGCTCATTTTCTCCTATGGCGTATTCGCCAGGATGAAACCGATAACACCTTTTCATGCTCTCTCCCCCAATTCCTTTCCGTCCCGCACCATCTGCGTCAGTCTTTTGAATTCTGCGTCCAGCGCCTCTTTGCCCGCATCGGTGATGGCGTAGGTTTTGCGGCGCGCGTCCTGCTCCTCTAATGTAATCCAGCCCTCTTTTTTCATGCGGTTGAGCACACCGTAAAGCGTGCCCGGCCCCATCTCCATGCGCCCATGAGAGATTTCGCGGATTCGCTGCATCATCCCGTAGCCATGCCCCGGCTCCAACAGCGCCAGCAGAATATAATACATGGCTTCCGTCATCGGCTGCGCCGGTTCCACAGGCATCCCTCCTTATTATGTCATGCGATATATCGCGTGACATAATAATAGCAAAAGAGCAAATAAAAAGCAAGCCCCGCTTTTTCGAGGCTTGCCTGATTATTCGGCTTTGAGCTCCATGCTGCCGGTGAAATTTTCGGCCACGACGCACAGGTAATTGCTGCCGGCCGGGAGCGCCAGCTCACCGGTATATGTTTCTCCTTCCCGGCAGAGCACCAGCGGATCTTTGTCCACCGAGCGGAATTCCAGCCAAGCGGATCCCTTTTCACCGGACAGTGTGCAGGTGATCGTGACGCTTTCCACCGGCGGCGTCAGGGATGTTCCGCCGAAGATGGCTTCCTGTCCGGAAAAATCGTCATATGCCGCTAGATAGGTTCCGGTGTAGTGGTTGACTCCGAAACAGCGTTCTCCTTTCAGTGGGCGTGAGAAGATTAAGGGCAAATCCCCCAACGCCTGCGTGCCCTTGTTATAGATGTTCAGCGCCGCTTCTTTACTGCATCCGCAGGCGAAAATCGCGAGCAGCACGCAAAGCATCAAGATCAACAGCTTCTTTTTCATGGTCAGAATCCTCCGTCCTCGCGCTCTGAGGTGCGCTCGCGAACGATATGCTGCGCGCCCCAGCAGGTAGCCAGGAAGTATCCGCCGTAGATCACGACGATGAAAAAGGCGATGTAAAGCACCGTACTGAATAGATTGAATTTGCCCAGGCTGGTCAACGTGTCAAATACGACGTAAAGCCCGACGCAGGAATGTACGATGGCGAGTGTCAACGGCATGCCAAAGTAGAGGGCAATCTGCCGAGTGATGGCAGACGAGATCATTTTCTCATCTGTGCCGATGCGGCGCAGCAGGCGATAGCGCTCCTGATCATCGCTGGACTGAGAAAGCTGCTGAATGGCCAGCACAGCGGCGCTGGCAACGAGAAACACCAGCGCGATATAGATGCCGATAAACATGATTGTGCCGTAACTGCCGACGTTGCTCGCATAAAGATCGTTCCGCGTTTCCCAATAGGTTCCGTAATCCTCGTCACTGTGGAGAACGCTAATTTGACGGGTCAGTTCCTGCACGCGGGCATCGCCGACTTCATCCGTCATCCCCTCCGGGTAATCGAGCACCAGCGTGTAGGCCTGCGCCGGATAGTTCGTCAGCAATTTTCCAGGGACGATGAGCAGCGCCTCGACGGATAGCGAACCTTCCGTTCGCATAGGCTGGTCGACGACCTTGCCTGTCACAAGCGGTGTGTCGGCAAGGGTGAGCCCTGCACCATCCTTCTGCACCGCTTCAAACATCTGCATCAGCGGCGTGAAGGTGGTATAAACCGCGAACTGTCCATCCGGAAGATCCAGCTCCGGCAACCCGGCGCGCCGCATGCACTCGTTATAATCTTCCAGGCTTACCGCCAAGAAGCTTTGCCCCGTTTGCGCATAATCCGCCACACGGTATTCGGGCAAATAGCGTGCATAAGGCGTTGTGAGCATATCAAAACGCGTGTCCGTGCGATAAATCGGATATTGATAGGCTTTTTTCAGCAAATCCTGCGCACCGAGCGTTTCGATGTCCGCAAGGATGTCACCTTCGGCCCGAATCGTTGCGTCAAACGGCGCGGATCGGCGGAAGTTATCCGCAATGGCGCCGTTCATGCCCAGGGCCGAGCCCATCGCCCCGATGGTGAGGAACAGCATCAGGCACACCATCGCCATGGAACCAAAGGTCGTCCCCAATTTGCTGGTGAGCTGGCGCAGCACGAACATATTGAGATGGCGATAATAAAACCCCTTCCACAGCTGCGCACCCTTGAGCAGGAAGCCGGAAAGCGACAGGAAGAACAGCAGCGTGCCCACGCAGCCCATGACAATGATGAGGAGCAGCGAAAGATCAACGGAATAGAGTTTTACCTTGCAGATCCACGCATAAGCGCCGCCCAGCAGCGCGGCGGAGAGCAGGAACAGCAGCACGCTGATCCACAGATGCCGCATGATGAACGTGCCCTCGTTGCGGCGATTGGCCTGCAAAAGCTCAATGAGCTTGGCCTTGGAGATGCTCACCATGTTCAGCAGCCCGACCACCAGGAAGATCACGGCGAAGTTTTGCATCGTTTTGAGTAAGCTGGACACTGAGATGACGAAGTGATAGTTAACCACCTCGACATGATAGAGCTTGGAAGCGACGACCGAGAGCATCTGGCTCAGCAGCAGCCCCAGCGCAAGTCCCGCGATCAGAGAAAGCACGCCGATGATCAGCGTTTCCACCAACAGCATCAGCGCAATGCGGCCGCGCTGTACGCCCATCATAAGATACAGACCAAATTCTTTTTTTCGCCGACGCAGTAAAAAATTATTGGCATACAGGATCAACCCCGCCAACACGACAGCAACGATGATCGAAACAATTCCCACTGTGCGCAACATAAAAGAAACCATGCTGCTCTGCTGTGAGGTAAAATCCAGCATGACCTGTTGGCTGTCCATGGAATTAAAAACATAGAAAATACATACGCCAAAGGAGAGCGTCAAAAAATAGATGGTATAATCCTTCAAGGATCGCAATACGTTTTTGAGGGCGAGATTATAGAACATTGCTCATGTCACCCCCAAGCAGCGTTACCACCTCGATGATCCGCTCAAAGAAGGTCTTGCGGTCCATCTCCCCACGGATCAGCTCATTGAACACGCGGCCGTCCTTGATGAAGAGGATTCGTTTGCAGTAGCTGGCGGTGAAGGCGTCGTGCGTCACCATCATGATGGTTGCGCCGAGGTTGGAATTCAGTCGTTCAAAGCTCTGCAAAAGCAGCCGCGCCGCTCTGGAATCGAGCGCGCCGGTAGGTTCGTCCGCTAAAATCAGCTTCGGGTTGTGGATGATGGCACGCGCACAGGCTACGCGCTGCTTCTGCCCGCCGCTCATCTCATAAGGATACTTCTTGAGTACATCGGTGATATCCAGCGTCTCTGCCACCATTTTAACGTGCTGGAGGATGGCTTTGGGCTTTTCACCCATGATGGTCAGCGCAAGCGCGATGTTTTCATAGGCCGTCAGCGTGTCCAGAAGGTTGAAATCCTGAAACACGAAGCCCAGTTCTTCCCGCCGGAAGCGTGCAAGCTCCGCCGGGCGCATTCTCGTTACGTCTTTTCCGCTCACCAGAACCTGGCCGGAAGTCGGCGAATCAATGGTCGCTACGCAGTTCAGCAGCGTGGTTTTGCCGCTGCCGGAAGCACCCATGACGCCGACAAACTCGCCCTTTTGTACCGTGAAGCTGACGTCGTTCAGCGCACGGGTGGAGTTGCTTCTTCCCCCGTAGATTTTATTCAACGAATGGATCTCGAGTACTTTTTCCATAGCGTTACCGCCTCCTTTTGATGCTCCGAGTTTACCAGAGCCGCCGGGGTTGTGCCATGGATTTACCTTACCCGCAGCTTACATTTTTGTAAGGTTGTATTCGTCGCCCAGTGGAAAGCAAAGCGTTATCGTCGTGCTTTCGCCCGGCATGGAGGCTGCTTCCACCGCGATACTCATCTTATCGCAGAGCTTCCGAACGATATACAGCCCCATACCGGTGGATTTTCCGAGCTTTCGACCGTTTGCGCCGGTAAAGCCTTTTTCAAAAACGCGGGGCAAGTCCTGCGCCGGAATGCCCAGACCGTTATCCCGAATGCGCAGCAGCACGGCGTTGGTGCGCTTTTCCGCACGAAAATCGAGCTGCGGCGCTTGACGGCGATATTTGACGGAGTTGCTGATCAACTGCCCCAGTATAAACTCCATCCAGGTGGCGTCCGCCATCACCACGGCGTCCAATCCCTGCTGCGAAATGGAAAAGCCCGCTTCGATCAGCGAAAGCGAATTCTGGCGCAGCGTCCGACGTACAAGCTCTTCCAGCCGGACGGGACGAATGCGAAAGTCCTTTTCCAAGCTTGCTGCCCGCGCATAATAGAGCACCTGCGTGATATAATTTTCCATCTGCGTCAGCTCGCGCGCCAAACGATCCCCATCTTCTAAGGGGTGGTTTTCGAGATAGAGCTTTGCCGAGGCGAGCGGGGTTTTGATCTCATGCACCCAGCTCTCGATATACTCCCGGTATTCGCCGGAAGCCCGTGCGTTCTGCGCCAAGGCATTCTGCCGCGCCAGATCGAGCTTTTCCACCGCATCGTAGAGCGCACGCCCTTCGGCAAAACCCGGCGGGTCAATCAGGTTCAGGGGTGCGTTTTGATAAAGGTTCTGTTCCAGCCAACGATCCATGTCGCGGTAAAACATGAATTTCCGCACAAAATCCACCGCAAGGGCGATCAGCGCCATCAATGAATAGAGCAGCACGGCAAAGAGCGCTGCATCCCGGCTGGTTCCTGTGCCGATCAGCAGTACATAGGACAACACGCCTGCGACCGTCAGCAGCAGGAAGTACGGCAGCTTGTCCAGCAGATATCCGCGCAGCTTCATACCATGTACCCCTGTCCGCGGCGCGTCATGAGAAAATCCGTCAGGCCGATGGATTCCAGCTTGCGGCGAAGGCGGTTGATGTTTACCGTGAGCGTATTGTCGTCTATAAACTCGTCGCTTTGCCACAGCGCATCCATGAGCTTGGTGCGGGATACAATACAGCTCGGGCTTTGCATGAGGACGTGCAGAATTCTCTGTTCGTTTTTCGTCAGCTCTATGGTGTTTCCCGCAAATTCCAGTGTACCTCGAGTGAGATTCAACACCGCCCCGCGATGGGTCAGCACATTTTCCTGCACAGGCGTGCTGCGGCGCAGCACGGAAGCAATGTGTGCCAGCAGAATCTGCATATTAAACGGCTTGGTGACATAATCATCTGCGCCGAGATTCATGCTCATCAGCTCATCCATCTCGCTGTCCCGGCTGGTAATCATGATGACAGGGATTTCGCTGGCCTTACGCAGCTCACGGCAAATATGGAATCCATCATACTGCGGTAAATTGATATCCAGCAGCACCAGATCAGGCTTCTGCGCTGCGATATCCGCCGCAACATTTGAGAATGACCGGGTGAAATCCGCCTCATAGCCGTACTTTCTCAATATAGCGCAGAGGTCCTGCGCCATGGGCAGGTCATCCTCGCAGACGAAAATATGGGCGCTCATTCCCATTTCTCCCACACGTCCGGGCAATACCCCACCGTAGCCAATCGGCCGTTTCGCACAATCGGCCCCTTGATCAGGGACGGATTTTCCAGCAGCTGTGTGCGAATCATGTTTTTGTCGCTCATAAAGCGCACAGCAGATTCCGCATATTTTTTATTTTCCGTATCGATCATGTTCATCAGACCGATCTGCGAGGCAACGGAATCAAACTCCTTCGGACTCATGCCTTTTTTTACCAGATCAACAGACTGAAAGCGGATGCCGCGCTCCTTGAACCAGCGCTCTGCTTTTTGGCAATCGAAGTTTTTCTTTGACATGAAGATCTGAATATTCACTGTACTCCCCCATTTTTCGAATAATGAAAAAGACTGCCCGAAGGTTTCGGACAGTCTTATGGAATGCCGCACACCCCATTTTGCAGACTTCCCCGCGGCACACCCCGCGATCCGCTTAGTGCTGCTTCCTTCCGGACCTGACACGATTCACGGTGCGACGTTGCACGGGACCCGTAGAACAGGGAATTCCGCCTTACGGCCTAGTGCGGCAAATTGCTGACGCAATAAGACGACTACAATATTATAAACCATCCTTCGGAGAAATGCAACCCCTGAAAAAGAGACGCACAATTTCTCGATTGAAAAGGTACAGAAAACAAGCCCTCCCTTTTATTTCAAAGGGAAAGTCCCCCCTATTCTCCATTAGACGCCCAATCCGGAAATCAATTCTTGGGCTCGAAGGCAACGCGATTTCCGCCGTCGTCCCAGAGACGCTCCAGATGATAGAATTCGCGCTCCGGCTCATAGAAGAGATGTACAATGATCACAGCAAAGTCCATGACAATCCAGCGGCCTTCCGCGTAACCTTCGGAACGGATGAGCGGATAGCCCATCTCCTCCATCTTGACTTCCAGTTCGTCATAGAGAGACTTGACATGGTTGGGATTGCGGCCGGAAGCGATGACAAAATAGTCGGCGATGACGGTCATGTGGGTGATGTCGAGGCAGACGATGTCGGTACCGAGCTTTTCGTTAATGATATCACAAGCCTTGAGGGCGATTTCTTTGATATTTTCAGTCATTTTGCTTTCTCCTTTTGAGCTTTGGCGCGCATTTTCATAGCGTTCCAGGTTGTGAGGGTGTCGGGATGCACAACGCTCCCTTCGCGGATGGTCAGGATCATGGTTCTGCCCAGACATTCGCAGAGTGTGTCAAAGAGAGATCCTTTGGCCATTTGACGAATTTCATCAACATCGGGATAGGAACGGTTCGGCTCGATATAGTCAGCCAGGTTGATCACGGCGTCCAGCGTCGTCATGTCGGGCGCTCCGCACATATGTCTGCGGATGGCATTGAGCACTTCTTCATCAGTCACGCCGAGATCCTGCTTTGCCATTTCTGCGCTGACATAAGGGTGCAGAAGCTGCGGGGAATCCAGCTGATAGACGTCGGGATGCAAGCCGTAAGCGTAAGCTGCCCGCACCATTTCTTCTTCGCTCAGCCCTTTTGAGCAGTCATGAAGAAGGCCCGCAATTTCAGCTTTTACGGGGTCTGCGCCATATTTTTCAGCCAATTCCACAGCCGTTTGCGCAACGCCCAGGCTATGCTTCAGGCGTTTGGGACGCACATGGTTCTCCAAGTATTGTATGTATATCCTGCGCTGAGGTTCGTCTAAACGCTTCATAAGCGATACAGTTTCTCCCTGTCGATATAAACACGGACAGCTTCCGGCAGCAGGCCGTCGGTCGGCTCGCCGCTGCGGATGCGGTTTCGAATTTCAGTAGAGGAAATGTCCGGCCCGAAGGCGTTCACCATCTCCACATTTGCGTCGCATTCCGCATGCAGGCGTTCCAGCGTCTCCTCCATCCGGCGGGAATCGATGCCCGGACGGCGAACGCAGATAAAGCGGCACATCGTGCACACCTTTTTCGTATTGCGCCAGTTGGGAAGGTCGAGCAGCGTATCCGCCCCGATGATATAATAGAAATCCGTTTCCGGATGCTGTGCCGTCAGGATGGTCAGCGTATCCACCGTGTAGATGGTGCCTTCGCGAAAGACTTCGATATCGCTGGCCTCGGCCCAGGGAAGCCCCTGTGTGGCCAGCTTCGTCATCTCCAGCCGCTGCGCCGCACTTGCGCCCAGATGCGCCTTGTGCGGAGGACGACCCGAAGGGAGGAACAGCACGCGATCCAAGTCAAGGGCCTTGCGCGCCTCGGAAGCAATGCGCACATGCCCTATGTGAATGGGGTCAAAGCTGCCGCCCATTAGGCCTACGCGAAGATTCCTGCTCATGTTCACACACTCCAAGCTGTTCCTTATTTAGTATAACCGATTTTAGGAAAAATGTAAAATATTTTTCTATAAAGAAGGAAAGAATAATCTGGAAATACGGAGGTGATGCCATGCGAACGCACATTTCTCGCTGGCTGGATCGCATCGCGGGGATTTTGCTGCTATTTGTGCTCAGCTTTCTATGGTTTGCTACCCGTTTGCACGGCGTCGGTTGGGCAGTGCTGCTGGCCGGATTGCTGACCGTGCTCGTCTGCTGGGCTTATGTGCTGCTTGTGCAGCGGATAAGCTGCCGCAAAGGCAAAACGCAATCGGAAGCGGCTCGCCGGCGCGCTGCTGTTTACCGATTGACCATGCTGCCGGAAGAGACTGCGCTCTCCATTGCCGGAACTGCGTTATGCGGTGCGTTCGATCTGCAAAAGAGCGGTGCAAACGGCAAGCTCGTATTTTTGACGGACGAGAAAGGGCAGCTGTTTGCAGCAGGTCTTTGTCAGGAGCCTCAGCCGGTATCGGTCAACGGAGTGCATGCGTTTCACCGGCTGCGCAAAAACACGCCCGGGATATTGATTTGCGCAGGCGGAAGCACCGCACAAGCCGAGCAATATGCCGCGAGCCTCACGCCGCCTCTTCGGCTGATTGCAGCTGACACGCTCCCCTTTGTCGATTGTTTTTCGGTAGAGGTTTCAGACGATTCATTGCCAAAACAGCGCATGATCCTGCCGCTGCTGCGCGATGCGATGCAGCCGGCAAGATCCCTGCGATATCTGTTCCTGGGATGGATGATGATTCTTTTTTATCTGTTTACGGGTGCGTGGAGCGCATTGCTCCCCGGTCTGGGCCTTGTGATGCTTTCCCTGCTGAGCAAGGAAACGCCCCGACAAAAACGTCGGTTATTTTAGTTCATCTGATCGAAATTGATCTTGGAGTCCTTTCGGGCGCGGCGATAAAGCACAAAGCGATAGCCCACGCACTGCACGGGATCGGCATGAACCTGTTCGCAGAGTGTATCGCAGGCCTCGCGCGTCTCATACGGCGCATTTTTAAGCAGTTGCACTTTGATGAGCTCACGCGCCTCCAGCGCGTCCCAAGTCTGCTTAACGAGATTCGGCGTAATACCCTCTTTGCCGATCTGCACGATAGGATCCATCGTATTTGCCAGCGAGCGGAGATACGCCCGCTGCTTGGAAGTCAAAGCCATGATCTTAAACCCTCTCTTTTAGTTGATGAATTCAAATTCGACGTCGCCCATTCGAACGTTATCGCCGTCGGTCGCGCCCTTGGCGCGCAGCTCGTCGATTACGCCCATGCGGCGGAGCGTGCGCTCGAAATAGGCCATGCTCTCCGCATCGTCCATGTTGATGCGCTGCATCAGCCCGTCCACACCGGGGCCTTCGACCACAAACCAGTCGTTTTCACGGCGGACAATAAAGGATTCGCCCTGTGCAGGCTTAAACTCATCCGCGCCGCTCTCTTCTTCAAAGGATTCGATGGGCGGCAGCTCGCGCAGCAGCTCCATGCAGCGGTTGACCAGCGGCGCAAAGCCCTGCACCGTCGCAGCAGAAACCGGGAAGATCTCCGTGCCCGTTCCTTCCAGTTTCTTTTGCAGACGCTCCAGGTTTTCCTGCGCACCGTCCATATCCATCTTGTTGCAGACAATGAGCTGCGGCTTTTTGCTGAGCTCCTTATATTTGGCCAATTCGTTGTTGATGATGTCCAGATCCTCCAGCGGATCGCGTCCTTCGCAGCCGGAAATATCCAGCACATGCAGCAGCAGCCGCGTGCGCTCGACATGGCGCAGGAATTCGTGACCAAGGCCTGCGCCTTCGCTTGCGCCCTCGATCAGGCCGGGGATATCCGCCAGCACAAAGCCGTCCGAATGCGCCTTGACCACGCCGAGGTTCGGCAGCAGGGTGGTAAAGTGGTAATTCGCGATCTTGGGCTTTGCAGCCGTCAGCACAGACAGAATCGTAGACTTGCCCACGTTGGGGAAGCCTACCAATCCGACGTCCGCAATGGTTTTTAGCTCCAATTGCACGTCGAAAATCTCCGTGCGCACACCCGGCTTGGCGAAGTTCGGCGCTTGGCGGGTGGGCGTTGCAAAGTGGCTGTTTCCCCAGCCGCCGCGGCCGCCGTGGAGCACTACGCGCGGAACGCCGATCTCCTGAATATCCGCAATGACCTTACCGGTATTCATGTCGCGAATCAACGTGCCGGCCGGAACCTTGATGATCAGGTCCTGGCCGCTCTTGCCGTTGGAGCGCGCCGGGCCGCCGGTCTGCCCCGCTTCGGCATAAAATTTGCGGTTGAAGCGGAAATCCAGCAGCGTATGCATGCCGGGATCGGCCACAAAGACGATATCGCCGCCCTTGCCGCCGTCGCCGCCGTCCGGGCCGCCCGCCTGCACGAACTTTTCGCGGTGGAAGTTTACCTTTCCGTCGCCGCCGTTGCCCGCTTTTAGCTTAATTCTAACAATATCAACAAAGGATGACATCTTTTCTCTCCAAATCCACAGTATTTTTTTCAGACCTTCCTATCATATAGGATAGAGTTTCATTTTGCAATGCTATCCGCAAAAACTTTGGCCTGAAATGAAAATTTTACGTTAGCTTCGGCTCTGATAGTCTTTGCAGAGATCTTTCAGCGTACATTGTTCGCATTTGGGTGCGCGCGCCGAGCAAATCCTGCGGCCATGGAAGATGAGCCAGTGATGCGCTTTTGACCAATCCGATTTTGGAATGGCCTGCTGAAGCTGTAATTCGGTCTTTTCCACATTGTTGGCGTCGGCCAGTCCCAGACGGTTGGAAACACGGAAAACATGCGTATCCACGGCAATGGCATCGCCGCCGAAGGCATTGGCCCAGACGACATTGGCAGTCTTCCGGCCAACGCCCGGCAGTTTGACCAGCGCATCCCAATTCCCCGGCACTTCTCCGCCGTATTGTTCGCAAATCACCTTGCAGGCGGCGACGATGTTCTTGGCCTTGTTGTGGTACAGGCCGCATTCGCGGATGTGCGGTTCGAGCTCCTCAGGCGTAAGACGTGCGATGTCCGCAGGACAGGTGTAGAGCTTAAAGAGCTTTTCGGTCACAACGTTGACGCGTTTATCCGTGCATTGCGCGGACAGCATCGTCGCCACCAGCGTTTCGAACGGATTGGTGAAATGCAGCTCCGGCCCTGCATCGGGATAAAGGCGCTGAAGCTCTGCAAGTATTTTTTGATTCTGGGTCACAGAAATTCCCCTTTCTTCGGTAAAACGGATAAAATCAGAAGCGAACGCTTTGGATCATCAGTTTTCCGTCCAATTCCTGCGCGGTATAAAAGCCGATCAGGTTTCGAGCGGCGCTCGGACGCGCCCGGTAAATTTGAAGCGCAATGGGCAGAGCGATGCGGTCAAACCGCACGGATAACCCGCAGCCCAGTGAAACGGCGCGCGGCGTTGTCACCACGCGCGTCGGGACGCCCGCACGGCGCAGCTCCTCCTCAAAACGGAGCACCGCCTGTCGGGAACGAAACGCTGCCAGCGCGTAACTCTCCATGAAATTCCCTCCCGAATTGTCGTAAACCATGGCTTGCCGCCATATATTTAGAATACGATTACAACCACTAAGAGGTGCGGGAGGAAGGAACATGATCTATCTGGATAACGCGGCGACCTCTTTCCCCAAGCCCGAGAGCGTTTATCGAGCGGTGGAGCTGACGCAACGTTTTATCGGGGCCAATCCGGGGCGTTCCGGCCACAGGCTTTCGCTTTCCGCTGCGCGGATATTGCTCGACACGCGGGAAGCATTGGCTGCTCTTCTGCACATCAGCGACCCGGAAAGCCTGATCTTCGGCAGCAACTGTACCGATATGCTTAACCTGGCCATTCACGGCGTCTGCCGGGAAGGCATGAACGTGCTGACCTCGGTCTATGCGCACAACTCCGTGCTCCGGCCGCTGAACCATCTGGCAAGAACCGGAAAGATTCACTTGCAGACCGTGACCGATATTCCGTCCGCCATTCGCCGAAACACCGACCTAGTCGTGGTTCCGCACGCCAACAATGTCACCGGCGTGATTCAGCCGATCGAGCAGATCGCAGTGCTCTGCCAGATGAACCGCGCCCGGCTGATTGTGGACGCCGCGCAGACCGCAGGCGTTCTGCCGCTCTACCCGGAAGAGTGGGGTGTGGATCTCTGTGCCATGCCGGGGCACAAAGGGCTGCTCGGCCCGCAGGGCACCGGCGTGCTCTACATTCGGCCGGGTTTGATCCTAACCCCCATCAAGCAAGGCGGCACCGGCACTTCTTCTCAGCTGCTGTTTCAGCCGGACGAGCTGCCGGAGCGCTATGAGAGCGGTACGATGAACACACCCGGGATTGCCGGCCTTGGGCAGGGCACGCGGTTTTGCCTGCATCATCGGGCCGAAATCCGTGGTCAGGAGCTGTTGCTGACGGAGCTGCTGATCGGCGGTCTGCTCGATATCCCTCACGTTCAAGTATACGGCGCTTTGGATGCGATTTCAAGAGTTGGAACGCTCAGTTTCAATCTTGGGCAGCATCCTTCCGGCGAGATTGCGGATGCACTGGATCAATCCGGATTGTGCGTGCGTGCCGGGCTGCACTGTGCGCCGCTGATCCATGAGACGCTGGGCACGATGCAGCAGGGCGCCGTTCGCGTCAGTCTGGGCTTTTCCAATACGGAAAGCGACGTCAAAGCCTTGCTGCACACGTTGGAACGCCTTGCCAAAGGAGCGGTTGTATGACGGAAAAAAAATGGTATGACGGCCTTTATCCCGAAAAAGACGATGCGCTGGAACGCGGATTGAACCTGTTGGAAGATTTACGCGGCGCATTGCCCGCTGAAAAAGCGGGCGCCATTGATGAAGCCAAGGCACTGCTGTGCCGCGCGGCAAAGATCTATCGGGAAGCGCAGCAGCGCGTCGAAGAAGATGTGCGAAAAGAATAAAGGACTCTGAAAAACCCGCTGCACAGAGCGTTTCTGTGCAGCGGGTTTTCATGTTAGTGGTCGTCGTAGAGGTCTTGCTGAAGCAGCCCGGCGATGCGGTCACGCTCCTGCTGATAGGGTATCTCCGGGTTAAACTCGATCGATTGGCCGATGCGGAGATAGTGCTGCTTGCGGTTGAAGCTGACGGATGCAAAGTGCAGGCGCTTGCCGGTTCTGCGGTAATAGCTCTTTCCCAGATGTAGGCAGCCGGTGTAAAGCTCCCCTACACTCTGCCCCTCTGCTGTATAATTCACGTCCGACAGGATGAGTACATTTTCACCCTTTTCCAGCACATCGGTCGATAGATCCATGGTCTTGAGGACGGATTTCATGCCGCGATAGACCGGGATCGTCCGGAGGGAATGCAGAAAGGCGGAAACCGGGCGGCAAATCACACGCGCAAGAAAGTTGGAAATCCCCTGCGGCATACCGTGCCTTTTAGAAAACGTGTACTCCGAAAACTGCTTATAGCAAGTCTCCTTCTCTGTAAAGACATGATAGACCCAGAGATGAAACTCAAACGGACAATAGAGATATACCGCCAACGGACCGTAATCATTGAGATGACGGGTAATGTAGACGCACGGCGTGTGAAGCTGATCTGCACCGTGCAACTCCATTTTCGGGAAGAAAGGCTTGACGAGGGCTCGGATTGCTCGGAACCAGGCGGGATAAAGCGACATGGAGTTCTACTCCTCCTCGTTTCGGGCTCAACAATCAAAGCTGCACCGCGTGCTTTTTACTGCGGCGCACAGCCAGAATCATGAACACCACAGCCAGCAGCATCAGGATGATGCCTGCGCCTAGGCAGATGATGGTTCCGTTATAAAGCTGATCGAGCTTCGTATAGATATCGGCAGGCAGAAAAGGCGACAGCACAGCGTCCAGCCAATTCAGAATTGCGGTCATTGTTTTATCCTCCAATTAAAGATGTGGGAATCGGGTAAATCCCCAGCGACCTTATTATAGCATTCTTTCCAGCCTTTGGGAAGTAGCTGAAAGACAAGCCGTCTTTTTCTTGACTTGAGGACAAGCAGACAGTACAATGAGGTCAGAGTTTATTGGGACAACGGAGGTGAAGAAATGCTTAAGGGAGAAAAGCGCAGAGAACAGATCCTTGCCGCCGCAGAAGAAATGTTTTATCAAAACGGATATGAGCGCACTACGGTCAGCGATATCATCACGGCGCTGGGGCTCTCCAAGGGCGGCTTCTATCACCATTTTGAAAGCAAAGAAGCGCTGCTTCAGGCCATTTGTGACCGCAAGGCAGAAGACTCCTATGCAGCGGCGCGCCGGGCAGTGGACGATTGTCCCGGCAGTTGGGCGGATAAGTTTAATGCGATGTTCGATCAATACGGCATGTGGCAGAGCGGAAACGCGGATTTTATGGGGCTTTTGATCCGTGTGGCGTACCGCGAGGATAACCTCATCATGAGGGACAAGCTCAAGCGCAAGAGCATGGGACTCATGCTGCCGCTGGTGGAGGAGATTGTCAAAGGCGGCGTTGCAGCGCAGGAATTCATCACCCCCTATCCGGAGGGAACGGGCATGCTGGTGCTTCAGCTGGGATCCAGCTTTTCCGATTCCATTGCGGGGCTTTTACTGCGCGGCGATGCGCCGCCGGACACGGCAGGGATCCTGAGCTATTTGGAACTCTATCGATATGCGGTAGAGCAGGTATTGGGTGCGCCTTACGGCAGCATCGTGCTATACCAGATGCGGCAGATGGTGGATGTTTGCAGCCTGATTTATGAAAAACACATCCGGGGCAGTGGAGGAACGAAACAATGAAAAAGCTTACGCCGCAAACGCGCCGCGTCATGGGCTGGATTGCCTTTGCGGGATTGACGCTGGGCATAGTGCTCAACTGGAGCAAGGTTTTGGCCATTCTCTCCGTTGTTTTTTCCGTGCTGCGGCCGGTCATCATCGGCATGGTCATTGCGTTTTTCATCAATTTGCCCATGCGCGGTTATGAACGGATGCTGGGGAAGCTGCTGCGGAAAACCGGGGTTCCTGCTAAAGACAAGCTCTGCCGTGCCTGCGGCATGGTGCTCTCTTTCCTCACTTTCGCAGCCATCCTGACGCTGGCTGTTGCGCTGCTTTACCCGCAGCTGCGCGACAGCATCAAGCTCCTGATCTCTAATCTGCCCGGATACGAAGAAAATTTGGTACAGTGGGTGGATGAATATCTGCCGGATTTGCAGCTCAGCGAGCACATTCCGGAATATTACGCCAAGCTGATTAAAGCGCTGCCGGATATGCTTTCAACTGCGGCGCCGCATCTTTTCAACTTCACCACCTCCGCCGCATCCGTCGTGACGGATTCCTTTATCGCGCTGGTGCTTTCCTTCTATTTTCTCATCTCCAAGGATCGGCTGTTGGAACACGCGCGAAAGCTGCTGCGCACCTATGCGCCGCGGATCGCTGAGCGTGTTTTGCCGGTCTGCACTCTAGTAAACGAAAAATTCCGCCGGTTCCTCGGCGGTCAGTTGACGGAAGCAGCGATCTTAGGCATCCTCTGTTTCATCGGTATGAGCATTCTCAGCCTGCCCTATGCGCCGCTGGTGAGCACGCTGGTGGGCGTGACGGCGGTCATTCCCATCTTTGGCGCATTCATCGGCGTCATCCCCTCTGCGTTCATCATTTTGATGGACAATCCGCTGCAATCGTTCATATTCATCGTTTTCATCATCATTTTGCAGCAGGTGGAGGGTAATTTGATCTATCCGCGCGTTGTCGGTGATTCTATCGGTTTATCCAGCCTTTGGGTGCTGCTGGCCGTTGTGATCGGCGGCGGGCTTTGGGGCATACCCGGCATTTTTGTCGGCATTCCGCTGATGAGCTCCATTTACGATCTAGTTCGCAACGATCTCAAGCGGCGTTCCGAACAGCAAAAAACATCCGCTGACAATGCGGATGAAAAGGAAGCTCAAACGCCTTTCCGGTGAACCGCGCTGTATTCCAAAGCATGGCGTGCAATTTCTCCATCTCGAACAATGGCCTGAATGCCTGCCGCATACTGATCCAGCATCGCGGCGGGCGTTTTTATGTAGCGATCGAGGATAGATTCTTCCATCGGCCGGTTTTCCCGCACCATGGCGCTGCGAAAACGAACGTCGCCGTCGTCATAATCCATTTCAAAGCTGCCCAGCAGCAAGCCGTAATTGGCGCGATGCAAATATTCTGCCACCTCCAGACGATTGCGGTCCGGTATTTCCCAAGGCAGCTGTGCGATGCAGATCCAGAAAGGCGCTTTGGCGTAAATCAGCATGGGATAAGTCTCTTTCTCTCCACACAAAGACAACGCCAGCAGGTTGGTGTTCTCCTCCCTGCGGTAGTGCCAGCCGATCTTTTCCAGAAACTCTATGGTATCGTTCAGCAAATAATCCATCTGCGCATCCCCCCGCTAAAGGGTATGCGCTCCGGGTACATTTGTTTCCCAGGGACAAACTCAAAATCTATGCCAATAGACAAAAGCAGAGCCTTCCGGTTTCCCGAAGGGCTCTGCAATGTGTTTTGGGGATTATTCGTCGTCGTCCGGCAGGTTTGCTGCGGCGATGATCTTCTGCGCAACGTTGGCGGGAACTTCTTCATAGCGGACGAAAGTCTTCTTGAAGGAGCCGCGGCCCTGCGTCATGGCGCGCAGGTCGGTTGCATACTTGAAGATTTCGGACAGGGGAACCTCGACCACGACTTCCTGACCGTCCTCAACGGGATTCATGCCCAGAATGCGGCCGCGGCGGCGGTTCATATCGCCAATGATATCGCCCATGTATTCATCCGGCACGGTGATATCCAGCGAATAGATCGGCTCAAGCAGCACAGGATCGGCGTCCACGCACTTCTTCAGCGCCAGACGGGCAGCCGTCTTGAAGGCCATTTCGGAGGAATCGACCGGGTGGTAGGAACCATCGTGCAGAGTCGCACGGATGTGCACCAGCGGGTAGCCCGCAATGACGCCCTTGACGATGTTTTCGCGCAGACCCTTTTCAACTGCGGGAATGAACGCGCGCGGGACAACGCCGCCGACCACGTTATCGACAAACTCGAAATCGGTATCGCTGTCGTAGATCGGCTCGAAGAGGATCTTGCAGTGACCAAACTGACCGTGTCCACCGGTCTGCTTCTTATGACGGCCTTCCGCGTCAATGGACTTGCGGATGGTCTCGCGGTAAGGAATCTTGGGATCAACCAGCACAGACTCCACGCCGAACTTGGAAGCAAGCTTCTTGACCGTAACGTCCAGCTGCATTTCACCCTGACCGGAAAGAATGGTCTCCGAAGTCTCGACGGGCTTTTCGATGCGGAAAGACGGATCTTCTTCGGCAAGGCGTTGCAAGCCCTGCATGATCTTGTCCTCTTCGCCCTTCTTCTTGGCCTGAATCGCCATGGAATAGCAGGGTTCGGGATAGGTCACCCACGGGAAAACGATGGGATGGACGGGATCGCAAAGCGTGTCACCCGTCTTGGTATCGACAAGCTTGGTCAGCACGCCGATATCACCCGCAATGAGCTTAAAGGTCGGCGTCAGCTTTTTGCCGCACATGATCGAAACGGAACCGGCCTTCGCCAGCTTTTCGCGATTTGCGTTGCTGAACTGCGTATTGGGCGTCAGCACGCCGGAAATGACTTTAATCAGGGAAATCTTTCCGACGAAGGGGTCGGCCAAGGTCTTAAAGACCTGCGCGGAGAACGGCTCGTCCACGCTGCAAACGCGCTCGGCAGGCTCGTTGGTCTTGGGGTTGGTGCCGCGCTTGGGGAATGCCTTTTCATCGGGCGAGGGCATCAGGGTCACGATGAAGTTGAGCAGATTATCGATACCCAGCGCGGGGAGAGCCGCGCCGCAGAACACCGGGGTGATGGTCGCGGCGGCGATGCCCTTGCGCAGACCGCGGAACTTCTCCTCGTCGGTCAGCTCACCGGTCTCGAAGTATTTCTCCATCAGCTCGTCGTCGGCAGAGGCAGCGGCTTCCGTCACCTGCTCCCAAACCGCTTCAATGCGCTCCCGCATCTCGGGCGTCGTTTCCACTTCCTTGGAGAATTTGTCCAGATAACGATAGGACTTGCCCGTCACCAGCGAAGAGAAGCCGATGAACGCGTCGTTCTCATAGATGGGCAACATAACCGGGCAGATCGCAGTCTGATACTTTTCTCCCAGCTGCTGGATGACCTTGTCATAATCTGCGTTTTCACGATCCATGGAGTTGACGAAGATCGCGCGCGGGATAGAGTGCTTACTGGTATAGGCCATGGCCTTTTCCGCGCCTACGTTCAGGCCGTTCACAGCGCCGACCACGATCAGCGCCGCATCCACGATGCGCAAGGGGCCCATCATTTCGCCGATAAAGTCGAAATAACCGGGAATATCGATAAAATTGATCTTTTTGTCCTTCCATTCCACGGGAGCGACGGAGGTGCTGATCGAGAACTGACGGCGAATTTCTTCGGTATCGTAGTCAGAGACCGTGTTGCCGTCTTCGACGCGGCCCATGCGGTCAATCGCACCCGTTGTCCACAGCAGCGCTTCGGTCAGAGTCGTCTTGCCTTCGCCGCCATGCCCAACAATCGCTATATTGCGAATATTCTGGGTTTGATAATCTTTCATTTTTAGTTGGTCCTCCTTTTGTGTAATGCAAAGAACTCTATAACGTTATTTTAACATACTTTATCAGTATTGAAAACCCCTTTGGCAAAATATTTTCTACAAATTATCTTAATTATATTTTTATAACTTATTTTCTCCACGATATCGAATCATCAGCTCCTTAAACAGTTCGGCGCAGGTTGGCGGAGTATAGGTAATCGCATTGGCACCCGCCGCAATGGTTTGGCGGATGCTCTCCTCCGTCGGTCCTCCGGTTGCAATAATCGGGACTTTGGGAAAGTCTCTTCGAATTCGGGTGACCAGCTCCGGCGTGTTCTGCGCTGACGATACATTTAATATATCTGCTCCCGCTTCCAATCGAGCAGCAATGTCCGTATCCATCCGCGCAACGGTTACCACAACAGGAATATCAATCACTTCCTTGAGCCGGCGAATGGAATCATTCGATGTCGGCGCATTGACCACTACCCCTGTCGCGCCCAATGCTTCTGCATCCATTGCAAGGCTGACAACGCGCGCTCCACTGGTAATCCCTCCGCCGACGCCGGAAAAAACAGGCATATCCGCTCCCGTCAAAATGGCATGTGTAATGGCCGGCTGCGGAGTAAAGGGATATACTGCGATGACTGCATCTGCGTTGATGTTGCGAATGATTGCAATATCGGTAGTAAATACCAGAGACTTGATCCTCCTTCCAAAGATTCGAATTCCGCTTGCCTGTGTGATGCAACGTGGAATTTCAATACAATGATCCCGAAGTTGGCCTCTGTATTCAGGCACATATTTCTTGACTTTCTCTGCCATCTTCACTCCTCCTTTTTTTCTAATTTATCATATGAATGAGGAGTCAGTCAACAAAGAGTCGGTGCTTGCCTTCGCTTCTTACAGCCATCTAAAAAAGATTTCACGAATTATTGCGGGGATTCCGAGTTTCGGTATTTCTTCGCAGAGCACAATGGGGACATCTGTTACTCTTTCACCGCAGCGGAGTGCAATTGCTTGTCCAATAACCTCCCCTTTGCGCTGTGGCGCCCTCACGCACTTCGGTAAATTGAATTCCATCGTCCAGTTTTTTTCTTCCCCTCTTTTGACCAGTACGCTCAAATCGCAAAGAGCCGATGCTGATATCGAGCGGCTGAGCGCCCCGGAAACTGGTATTTGTTTATCAATCACCTGTCCTTTTACGAGAAAGGTCTTTGTATAATAGTTTTCAAATGCATAATTTAGAAGCTTTCCGGCCAGATCAAAGCGCTTTGCACCCGTGGGCGCGCCGAGTACCACGGCAAGAAAGCGCTCGTCTCCGCGCTTTGCCGTCGCAGAAACGCAGTATTTCGCTTCGTTGGTTGAGCCGGTTTTGACGCCGTCCGCACCCTCATAGAAGCGAATCAGGCGGTTGGTGTTGACCAGCTGCGTCACCCGGCCACCCTTGTGTACGATTTCATCCATCCAGATGCCTGAATATTCAAAATACGTCGGATGCTTCAGCACTTCCCGAGACAATTCCGCCACATCCCTTGCTGTGGTATACTGCCCCTCAGCCGGAAGCCCGGACGCGTTGACATAGTGCGTGTCATTCAGCCCCAATTCCTGTGCGCGGCGGTTCATGGCGGCGGCAAAGTTCTCCTCACTGCCCATCAGCAATTCTGCAAGCGCCACGGCAGAATCGTTCGCGCTGGCGATAATCAGGGATTTGAGCAATTCGCTCAACGGGTAGATGCCGCCCGCATCGAGCAGCGCCTGCGAACCGCCCATGCCCGCCGCCGCTTTGGACACCGTGACTTCCTGCTCCAGCGTGATCTTGCCATCATCCAGCGCTTCCAGCACGAGCAGTATGGTCATCAGCTTCGTCACGCTGGCGACAGGGCGCTTCTCGTCGGCGTTCTTTTCAAGAATCACCGTGCCGGTTCCTGCGTCCATCAGCAACACGGACGCCGCTTCCAGCTCAAAGGGAGCTTCCGTCTCCAACGGGACCCTTTGTGCCCGCAAGCAAACGGGCGATAGCAGGAAGTAAACCGCAAGCAGCGCCGAAATCCATTTTTTCCACATCAAAAAATCCCTCCCGTCTGCTTATTTCTAAGCGGATCGGGAGGGATTTATGCTTGACGATGGATGGAATTCTTTCCGCATCATAGTGGCAGCTGCGCTCTTTCCCACACATACCCCACTATTTCTATCGTTTCCCAACTCATACTAATCTGGCAAATCAACGGAATTCATCTTATTTTTCATCAATCCATCAAAATATTCTCTCGTATCCTCATCAATCAAAATATGGCCTTTATCAAAAGTCGAAATATAATCCCAGTTGCGCAATATAGAGAGCTCACTGTCAAACATACTCTCCCATCGCGTTATTTCTTCTTTCATCTTCTCAACGCCTATCCCGTCATCCATTCGATACCAGAACTTACCCCTTTCATAGGAAAAACTCTTCAGCGTACTTTGTCTGTCTATGCCCGCTCCCAAATTAATATAATAGGTTTCTCTATCCCATTGAGAATTCTGAACATTCACAATGACATATACACCATCTTGATTGATCCGATGCCAGTTTTGTTTCTGCTTTTTATATCCTCTTTGTTTCAAATAACCCCTGAGATACTCCACCATTTCCTGTTTGCTCATGATCTCCGTCCAAGGCTTTTCCATTCTGAATTTCTCCTTTCCTCATCGGTCATATGTAACCAACACTCTCGGGAATAGGTGCTCAGGCGTTGCGGTAGAGATATTCTCCCTCAATTATCGCAGAAATCCGTTAAACGGCGGTCCCGACAGACCAGTTTATGCCCAAATGACGGCAAACCGTGGCGGAAAGATCGGCAAAGGTGCTGCGAACGCCCACGTTCCCCTGCGCGCCGCCCATCATCAGCAGCGGAACGTATTCGCGCGTGTGATCGGTGCCTTTATAGGTAGGATCGCAGCCGTGATCGCCCGTGACGATCAGCAGGTCGCCCTGCCGCAGCATCGGCAGCAGCTTGCCCAGCGTTTCGTCAAAGTGTTCCAGCGCATGGCCGTAGCCTTCCACATCCCGGCGATGGCCGTAAAGCATATCAAAGTCGACCAGATTGACGAACAGCAACCCCTCAAAATCGCGCTGCATCAGTTCCAGCGTGCGCTCCTCGCCCTCATTGTTGCCATGCGTAAAGAAGCGATCCGTGATGCCGCGGCCGGCAAAGATGTCCGAAATCTTGCCCACTGCCAGCACTTCCTGCCCCGCCGCGCTGATGGCATCCAGCATGGTGGTTCCTGTGGGTTCCAGTGAAAAATCGTGGCGGTTGGCGGTGCGGACAAAGTGCGCGCCTTCGCCTACAAAGGGGCGGGCAATCACGCGCCCGACCGCAAGATCACCGGTCAGCATTTCGCGCGCGGTGCGGCAAATCTCGTAGAGCTTTGCCGGCGGGACGATGCCCTCATGCGCCGCAATCTGAAAAACACTGTCTGCAGAAGTATAGACGATCAACGCGCGCTTTTCGACAGCTTCCTGCCCCAGACGCTGGATGATCTCCGTGCCGGACGCGACGCAGTTGCCGAGCAGCGGATAGCCCACCCGTGTGGAAAATTTCTCCATGAAATCCTGCGGGAAACCGTTGGGGAAGGTCGGAAACGGCTTGTCCAGTATCACGCCGCTCATTTCCCAATGGCCGGTCGTGGTATCCTTGCCGCGGGAGCGCTCGGACATTTTGCCATAGCCCGCGCCGGGGAGCAGCGCATCCTCCGCCTTGCCCATTAGGCGTCCGATGCCCAGCGAGCGCAGGTGCGGAATATGAAGATTCGGCATTCTCTCCCAAATATGACCCAGCGTGCAGCTGCCCTCGTCGCCAAACGCCGCCGCATCCGGCAGCGCGCCGACACCCAAGCTATCCAGCACAATGACAATCGCTCTCTTATGGTTCATTTTAATTTCTCCTTTGTCTATGCTCCAGCCCAGGCGCAGGCAAGGCAGCGCATCAGCACAGCTATGATCTGGCAGAGCAGGCAGCAAATCAAATTCTTCCAATATTCTTGAGGCGTCAGGGGACTGACGCGCAGCGCAGCATAGCTGCTGCAACAGGCTCCTGCGGCATAAGCAAATGTCGCCAACAGGCCCTGCGGCAGCAACAGCAGCAGAAACGGCCAAAGGCCAAACTTGCCGGCACACCACCAGCCCCAGCTAAAACCGGTCAGGAAGCTCTTCGTTCCAAGCAGCAGAGCGCACAGCGCGCAGCCGAATGGATGCAGCGCCGCAAGCGGCAACGCGGCCATAAAGGCCAGCTCCCGCAGCAGCAATCCTACCACGGACCACGCCGTCAGCGCAAGCTCCCATTCTTCTTCCGTTGCTGTCGCAACATCTGCACCCGCCCGAATTCCCCAGGTTAGCGCCGCCGCAAGGATGAATACTGCCGCAAGCACGCCCGGCAGGTATTTGCGCAAAAATTCCACGGCACAATGCAAACTACGCTGCACACCGCACGCCTCCCTTCTCCTTAGAAGGTTTATGCGCGGTGCAGCCGGATATGCTCTGAAATCTGCGCGAGGAACGCGCGGTTGGTCGGTTTTCCCTTTTCTTCCTGAATGGTGTAGCCGAAGCGCTCCTGAAGCACGGACAACTCACCCCGCACCCAGGCGCATTCGATCGCATAGCGAATATTTCGCTCGACACAGGCAGGGGAGCATTTTTCGCGCACCGCAAGCGGCGTATACACATAATGGAGAACATCGTCCAGCGTGTTTTCGTCGCGCAGCACAATTTCTAAAGCGGAGCCCAACTGGCGTGTGCCGCGCGTATTGGCCTTGAAGCCCAGGCGCAACAGTTCTTCACGAATTCGCAAACGCTGTCGGGCGGATAAGCTCTGGTCGGCCAGCGCACACAGCGCTGCTGGAATCTCTTCAAGGCTTTCCACCACCTGAGCGTTGCCCG
Source organism: uncultured Christensenella sp. (assembly GCA_905193155.1). GTDB lineage: Bacteria > Bacillota > Clostridia > Christensenellales > UBA1750 > Spyradocola. Next base: position 45,777 of record CAJJNQ010000008.1, on the reverse strand, counting down.
GCAATCCGTTGCGTTTTCCGCCCGGAGCTATGAGCAGGCAGGGCACAGGAGAAACCGCGGCGGCCAGCGTTCTTCCATCCCAATAGGGCATTTCGCAATCGAAGATGCAGACATCCGCGCCGGCGGAAGGCAAGTCGGAGAGCTGAATTTCGCGGACATTGCGGCAGAGCGCAATGGTGTGCGCGCCGCTTTCCAACAGTAGCCGGCGAGTTTTCTCCGCCTCTTCGGTTGTTCTCCGGCAAATTAAAACGCGCATCCGTCCTCCCCTCCTTTGCAGAGAAATTTCGACGGGTGCGCGCATTTCTCCTGCTCACGACTGGGTTTCCAGCATCCAGTCGATATACAGGCCATAGCCCTTTGTTGGGTCGTTGACATAGACATGGGTGATCGCGCCGACAATTCTGCCGTTCTGTAAAATCGGGCTGCCGCTCATGCCCTGCACAATGCCTCCGGTGGTTTCCAGCAAGTCCGGATCGGTAATTTCCACGATCATTGAGCGCTGCGCCCGGCTCAGCTGCGGCGACAGACGAATGATCTTGCAGTCGAATTCCCGCACGCCGCGATCATCGATCGTCGTCAGCAGCGTTGCGGGGCCGATCTCCACCTCGGATTGCGCTGCCACGGGTAAGCCCTGCGGATACAGTGGGTTGACCACCTGCTCCTGTACGCCGCCATAGACGCCGTATTGGGTATTCTTTTCCAGCGGCGCCAGCGCATTCCAGCTGCCCGTGAACACGCCGTGCAGCTCCCCCGCTTCGCCTCGCGTTCCCTTTTTGACATTCACGATTTCGGATCGATAGACCTCGCCGTTCTGAATCGGCAGCACGCGGCCGGTATCCATATCGGTCACGGCATGGCCGAGCGCGCCGAAGCGCTCCTCCTGGGGGTCGATATAGGTCAGCGTGCCGATGCCCGCCGTGGAATCACGCACCCAGATGCCCAGGCGCTTTTCACCTGTTTCGTCGATGACAGGCTGAATCTCCGTCGTGTATTCTTCTCCGTCGCGGATATAGCGAACGGAAAGCGTTTCTCCCTGGCTTTCCTGAACGATCTGCACCAGTTTATCCATGGAATCCACGATTTGGCCGTTCAGGGATTTGATGCAGTCTCCGGCAGCCAACCCGGCATCTTTAGCAGGGTTGACGGAAGAACCGTCCGGCAGGTAGACCTCTGCACCGTCCACGATGAACACGCCGTCCGTAAACAGCGTCAGCCCAATGCTCTGCCCGCCGGGAATCAGCACATGCTCGTTATCCACCTGCACCGTGACCGTTTTAAGCGGAATGCAGCCGAGAAGAGAAAACCGCACTTGGGAACGCCCGGGGCTTTCACTGCTGAGCGTACCGGTTCGCGCGCCGAGGGTTTCGTCTGTGGAAGAGAGCACGCATTGGTTCTTCGTCTCTACTTCCATTTTAATGGGCAGAAAAAAAGAATACGACTTTTCCTGCCCCTGCCGTAAATGAATAAGTTCCGGGATATTGCGCAAGCTCTGAACAGACGGCGCATAATTCAATGCGATCAGAGCCGCCGCAATCAACCCGCCCAACACTCTTTTCCTTTTCATACTCCGCACCTCTTCCATCGTTTTCGCTTTTAAGGTGTGGAGAGACGGAGTCGGCTATACTGCCAAGTGCCGGTCGAAACTCTATTTATGCAGTCAGGATAGTTGTATTCTTTGCATATTGCCGCTGATTTGGGAATCGCTGCCGTTTTAGATTTCCAGCAGCTTGTCCACAGCGTCCTGCATGCTGCCTGCCTTGCGATACTGACGAACCAGTTTTTTCTCGCGCTCGCTCAAATTGGACATTCCATTCTCAGCAGAAGGATCCATGTTGGGCGATTGCAGAACGCCGATATTGGTATCAAGCCCATTGCAGATCCGGACGACATTGTCCAGAGAGGCGCCGCCAAGGTTGCCGGCCAGCATCGAAAGAAGCGTAGAATAAGGCATGTTGATCATTCTGGCATAATCCTTCAGCGTTACACCCTTCTCCTTGATCTTTCTTTTGATGAACTCTTCGCGCGTCATCGTATTATCTACCTCCTAGACTTGTAACTGTTTAGCTCAAACAGTTATTAACATCCACTATATTACAGCAAAACTCTATGTTATTCAACACCTGAACAGCATTTTTTTACATTTATACACGCAATTGTGAATGCTGAAGAAGCATAATTTATCTTCTCACCCCATTCATAAATACGTAGTCTCATTTACAAGATTATTCTCACACAATAATACTTTTTTATACATTTTGTCGAAAAAAATCCGTTTTCAACAAACCCTTGAAAGAATCCATACATGTTAATAATTTGTTACATTTTGTTTCCATTCATCCGCCATGCGAAGCATTTCTGCTGCATGTGAAAGCGCGGACTGCGATTCCAGCGCGCCGCCGACCATGCGCGCCAGCTCGCCGATGCGTTCTTCTCTGCTCAGCGTGCGCACGTTGGTATGAGTGCGGTTCTCTTCTTCCTGCTTTTCCACCAGATGGTGACTGTCCCCCATGGCTGCAATCTGCGGCAGATGGGTGACGCAAATGACCTGACGGCTTCTGCCGATGCCGGCCATCTTTTCCCCGACCACCTGCGCCATGCGTCCGCTGATGCCGGTATCGATTTCGTCAAAGACCATTGTGCCCACATCGTCCTGATCAGCGGCAATGGCCTTAAAGGCGAGCATCATGCGCGAAAGCTCACCGCCCGACGCAGTGCGGGACAGCGGCTTGAGCGGTTCACCGGCATTGGTTGAGATCAGAAATCTCACGCGGTCCAGTCCCGTGGGCGCATAGTATTTTTCCGCCTGATCGAAAGCGGGAATCGGGGCAAAATCGACGTGGAGCCGCGCTTTTGCCATACCGAGATCCTTCAGTTGTTCCTCCACGGCTGCGCTGAAGCGCTCCGCTGCGTTCTGCCGCAGCTCATGCAGGCGCATACAGGCGTCGTAAAGTTCGCGGGAAAGCTGTGAAAAGCGCTTGTCCAACTGGCTGGAATCCTGCTCCTGCCGGGAAAGCTGCGCAATCTCCTTTTCCGCATCCTCCTGATAGCGAAGGATATCCGCAATGCTGTTGCCGTATTTTCTCTCCAGCGTTCGAATTTCATCCAAGCGGCTTTCCACTTGTTCCGCCGTTTCGGGGTCAAATTCCATTTTATCGGCCTGCACATGGATCTGCATGGCAAGATCTTCCAGCGTATAGTAGACGTCGCGCAGCTGTTCTTCAAGCGTGCTGAACTGTGCGCCGTAGCCGGAAATACTGCTCAGCAGCGACACCGACTGGCGGATAGAATCCGTGCAGGCGGGCATATCGTCATAGCCGTCCAGAAACGCGGAGCACTGTGAAAGCGCGGAGAGAATGCGCTCGGAGTTGCGGATGAGATCGCGCTGCTCGAGCAGTTCTTCCTCCTCGCCGTCCTTGAGCCGTGCCTGCTGAATTTCTTCCACCTGGAATTGCAGCATATCCAGGCGCTGGGCGCGCTCCTGCGTGCCCTCGTTGATGCCGCGCAGACGGAGCTTGAGCGAATGCATCTGCCGGTAAAGCTCCTCTACACGCCGCGCTGCGGGTGAAATTTCATTGTGGGCATAGCTATCCAGAAAGCCGAGATGCCGCCCTTCGTCCATCAGATACTGATGCTCGTGCTGGCCGTGAACATCGACCAGAGCCGACGTGATCTGCCGCAGCAGGGAAAGCGGCGTCAGCACGCCGTTGATGCGCACAATATTGCGCCCTGCGGTGGTGAGCACGCGCGAGACGATGAGCTGCCCGCCGTCCGTCTCGATGCCGCTTTCTTCCAGAATCGGAAACAGCGCCGGGCAGGACGTGATGTCAAACAGCGCCTCGACCGAAGCACGTTCCTGCCCCGCGCGGATGAGATCGCGGTCGGCACGTTCCCCCAGCGCAAGGTTCATCGAGTCGATGACGATGGATTTACCTGCGCCGGTTTCACCGGTGAGCACGTTCATGCCCTCGGTAAATTCGATGGTCAGATTATCGATGAGGGCGATATTTTTAATGCTGAGCTGGCAAAGCATAGAAACCCCTCCTCTGTGCTGCGGTGCAGGCGGTTCAGCTTATTTTCTGGCGCGCATCTGCTCAATCTTCTGCATCAGAACTTCGACGTCCTCGTCGTTCTGCGCGATGATGAGCAGGGTATTGTCGCCCGAAATGGTGCCGACGATTTCCGGCCAATGGAGCGTATCAATGGCTTCGCCCGCCGCATGCGCGCTGCCGGAGATGGTCTTGATGACGATCAGATTGCTGGCCGGCACAATGGAAATCACCGATTCGTTGAAGATGCGGATAAAGCGGTCGGCAAGGCCGTGCTCTGCCTTATCGGCCGTTGCATATTTATAGCTTCCTTTTTCGGAAAGCACCTTGAGCAAACGGAGTTCCTTAATGTCGCGGGAAACGGTCGCCTGCGTCACGTCAATATTTCTGGCGCGCAGCGCGGCGGCAAGCTCCTCCTGCGTTTCAATGTCCTGTGATTCGATAATCTCTTTGATCACAGCGTGTCGTACCGATTTCATGGAGCGCCTCCTCTACATTGTTTCTGTTCTATCTACAAGTTTTGCGTGCACCATGGAGAAGAAATCCCGGTTGGAAAAACGGATCAGCTGCGCGTCAAAGGGTGCGCGCGAGATGACGACGGGTTCGTTCGTCGCCATGGAGATGAGATCCTGCCCGTCCGCACAAATCATAGCAGGCAGCGACCGCTGCGCAATATCGACTGTAATGACCTGATCCGGCCCGAGCATGACAGGGCGTGCGCGCAATGAATGCGGACAGATGGCCATAACCGACAGGCATTTGAGCTGCGGATGCACGATGGGACCGCCGCAGGCGAGCGCATAGGCGCTGGCGCCCGTCGGCGTGGAGACAAGTATGCCGTCTGCAACATAATGATCGAGCATCAGGCCGTCCACATGGACGTCCCCGCGCACCACGGCAAGCGAGGATTCGCGCCGCACCACGATATCGTTCAGCGCCGTGACCTCCTGGTCGTTCCATTGCGCACGAATCATCAGCCGCCGCTCGATGGCATAATCCCCGCTGAGCAAGCGCTCAATGGCCTCGCTCAACTCACCTGCCTCCACTTCGGACAAAAAACCCAGCTGACCGAAATTGACACCGAGCACAGGAACGCCGTATACCGCCGCGCAGCGTGCTACGGACAATATGCTTCCGTCTCCGCCGCAAACGACGAGCGCATCGCTTTTTTCAATGACCTCTTCGCGGGAAAAGGCATCTCCGCCCGTCAATTCTTTTCGATCGCTGAATACCCGACAGCCTACTTCGCGTAGGCGCAGCGCGGCAGCTTCCACCGCCGGAGCAATTCCCTTTCGGGTAACACTTTGCAACAAACCCACTTTCTCAATTCTCATGACCGCACCCCTTTTAAGTATACACACTTTTTTTATTTATGCAATCTTTTTTATTTTTTATACAAAGTGCAGCACATCCTCTATCGCTCTTTCCGCTTGGAAGGCTGCGTCGTTCAGTTCTGTGTTGGTCAAATGAAGCAAAAACTCCGTGTTGCCGCCTACACCTTTGATGGGCGAAACGGTCAGTCCCTGCGGCACAAGGCCGATAGCAGGCATGGCGGCGATCACCGTTTCCAGCACCTCCCGATGCACCTTAGGATCGCGCACGATACCGCCCTTGCCCACCTGTTCGCGTCGTGCCTCAAACTGCGGTTTGACCAGCACAGCCAAGTGAGCATCTTCTTTCATGCAGGTGCGTACAGCAGGCAGAACGGTTCGGATGGAGATGAACGAAACATCCATCGACGCAAAATCCATCCGCTCGCCGCCGGTCATTTCCGGGTTCAGCAACCGGGCGTTGGTGCGCTCCATCACCACCACGCGCGGATCGTTGCGCAGCTTCCAATCGAGCAGACCGTATCCCACATCCACTGCATAAACTTTCTGCGCGCCCTTTTGCAGCATGCAATCGGTGAAGCCGCCGGTGGAAGAGCCGACGTCCATGCAGGTTTTCCCCTCAAACGTCAAGCCGAAAGCGGCAATCGCCTTTTCCAGCTTGAGTCCGCCGCGGCTGACATAGGGCAGCTTATCCCCTTTGACGGTCAGCCCCACATCACTGGCCAGCAGGATAGCAGGCTTGTCCAGCCGGTTTCCGTTCTGAAAGACGCGGCCTTCCATGATGATGGCGCGCGCCAGCTCCGGCGTATCGGCATATTGCAGGCGAACCAGCGCCTCATCCAGTCTTTCCTTCTTCATGCTCCGATAAACTCCCTGATCTTGTCGCAGATTCCGGCCGCATCCAGCCCGCTGTCCTTCAGCAGCTGCGTGCGCGTGCCGTGCTGCACAAATTCATCCCCAATGCCGATGGGCAGCAGCTGAACGCTGTGTCCCAACTGTTCGTATCGCAAAGAAACGAGCGCTCCGAAGCCGCCGATGACACTGTTTTCTTCCAACGTCACAATGGGCAAGTACGCATATTTTTCCAGCATACGGTCGGGCAGCGGCTTGATCTGGCGGCAATTCACCACCTCCACGTCGATGCCTTCCAGCGCCAGCGTATCGGCCGCGATCATTGCCTGCGCCACCATCGAACCTGCCGCAAAAAGCACTGCCCGAGCCTTGTGCGCCAGACTCACGACCTGCCACGCGCCCTTTTCCAGCCCTACGATGTTGTGCATGGCGGAACAGCAGGACTTGGGATAGCGGATCACCACCGGGCCGTCCGCATGGATTGACCAGCGAATCATTTCGCCGAGCTCTTCCGCGCAGGAGGGCGCAAGAATCCGCAGGTTCGGAATGTGCGAACAATAGGAAAGGTCGAAGACGCCGTGGTGCGTTGCTCCATCCTCCCCGACCAAGCCTGCATGGCCGCAGAGGAACACCACCGGCAGGTTTTGCAGTGCCACATCATGGATCATCTGGTCGTAGCCACGCTGCAAGAAAGTAGAATAAACCGCAAAATATGGGCGAACGCCGCCTGCGGCCAACCCAGCCGCCAGCGTGACCGCGTGCTCTTCCGCAATGCCCACGTCGAAGAAGCGTTTGGGATAGGTTTCGGCAAATTTACGCGTTCCCGTGCCATCCCGCATCGCTGCGGTGATTACAGTCACACGATCGTCCTCCGCGCCCAGACGGCAAAGCGCCTCACTGACCACACCGCTCGAATGAATCTGCGCAGCCGCACCGGCCCCTTCCACTTCATAGGGGGCAACGCCATGGAAGGCGTCCGGTTTTTCCTCTGCCGGGCGATAGCCATGCCCCTTCTGCGTGACGGCATGCACCAACACCGGGCGTTCTAAATTCCGCGCCCGCGTCAACGTGCGAATGAGCATGGAAAGATTATGTCCGTCGATGGGGCCAAGGTAGGTAAAGCCCAGCGCCTCGAAAAACTGCCCATGCACAAAGAGATACTTGATGGAATTTTTGACGGTATAGACGAAATCGTGCAGCCCCATACCGATGCCGGGGATTTTCTTCAAAAAGGACGCTGTGTGACTCTTGAAGCGCCAATAACCTTTATTGGAACGCAGCTGATTGAGATAATTGGACAGTGCGCCGACGTTCCGTGAAATCGACATATTGTTGTCGTTGAGCACGACAACAATAGGCAGTTCCGAACGCCCTGCGTCGTTGAAGGCCTCGATGCCGGGACCGTCCATAAAGGAACCGTCCCCGACCAGAGCGACACAGTCATAGCGCTCTCCCCGAATAGACGCAGCACGCGCATAGCCCAGCGCCGCCGAAATCGCCGTGCCGCTGTGGCCTGCACCGAAGGCATCATAAGCGCTTTCCGAAGGCTTGGGGAATCCGGCAAGGCCGTCTTTGCGTCGCAGCGTTTCAAATTGATCAAGACGCCCGGTCAGCATTTTATGCGCATAGCACTGATGTCCGACGTCGAACAGCAATTTATCCGTAGGTAGATTGTAAACATAATGAAGAGCGACTGTCAGCTCCACCGCGCCCAAATTACTAGATAAATGCCCGCCGTTCCGCGGCACAACGCGCAGCAATTCCTCACGAATTTCTGCGCAAAGCTGTTCCAGCTGTGGAATCGTATAGCTTTTCAGGTCTGCTCCGGCCTGTATTTCCTGCAAGATAGACAACCAAAGCCCCTCCTGTTATTTCCGCTTGAAAAGGCCGCTGAGAAATGCGGCTGCACGACCTGTGAGCATCAGGATATCTTTAGATCGCTTGATGGCCAGTCGTTTGCCGATGGCCTTGCCGCCGACCGTGAACGCCGCGATAAACGCCGCAACCAATATGCCGACGATGAATGTAGAAGAAAGCCCCATTTTCTCCCCGATGCGCATGGTCAGCGCCGCACCGGCGGAGCCGGAGACGACGCCGCAGATATCGCCCACCACGTCGTTGCAGATGGATGCCATGCGGTCGGCATTCTGCACCATCCAAAGTGCCTGGCGCGCACCCGGCACACGGCGCGTGGTCATTGCAACCAGCGGCGGCTTATCCGCACTGGTGACGGCAACACCTAAGATGTCAAATAGAATGCCGATAGTAACCAGGATCAGCACGGTCAGCGTCGCCAGGGTGATGCCCACGGTGGAAAGCGCTGTGGAAGACGACCAGCTCATCAGCAGCGACAGCACAAAGGAGAGAAAGAAAACAAAAATCACCCAGGAGACGGCGCGTCTTCGAGGATCTTTTTTGGGTTTCGACATAACCGGTTAAGGCCTCCGTTTTCAGTATAAAAAAGGCCGGCTTTTCCGCTTTCACGGGAAAGCAGCCCTTTTGCTGTCTTAAAAAAAGGTGGTGACGTGCCGGATAAACCTTGCGGCTTAGGTCCAGTAGGGTTTCCCGGCGGCGAACTCCCCGTTGCCGATAGAAGCGGTTTCCCATTATACGCCGCCAAACCACGTCGCCGCGTGTTTGACTGGAATGCCGTTAAGACCACACTATAATCCCCGGCACGCACAGACAGTCTAGGAGCTTTCCTCAGCAACTCCGCCAGGTCCTAGCCTCTTTTGCAGTCGTGTTTTCCTCCGCAGATTGCGCTGCGACCCGAGCTCTAGGTACATAACGCGATGAACCGAATTCCCACAGAAACCGCTTCAAGGCAAGCTACTGCTGCACACAGCTTTCGCCGCAATACAGGTTTACCCCCAATGAGTAGATTATCCGTCTAGGACTTTTCATGCAATCCACCCGTTTGGGCCTCCACGGAAGCGGGGTCAACGCCCGCATGCCATTGCGGATCGCCCTTCTTCCTTACATCCAGCACCAACCCCCGACTGGGCGTCGGCAGCCAGCACCAGAAGCTTCATCGATGTGCTCTTCGACGGATTTTTAGGCCCGCCTTCAGACATGGCATTGTTGACTAGAATACTGCACCACCTTACAATGCATAGTATAGCATATTCCGAAATTTTATGCAATCAAAGCGCCCAGAGAATGGAGATGATGATGCCCAACAGCGCGCCTGCAACCACTTCCAGCGGTGTATGGCCGAGCAGCTCGCGCAGTTGCTTTTCAGTGTCCTGATATCCGGCGGATTTTTCTCTGAGGTGGCGTATGATGCGGTTGATGCTGGCCGCCTGTCGCCCGGCTGCGCGCCGCACGCCCGCCGCGTCATACATCACGACCATGGCAAGTGCCGCAGAAATTGCGAAAAACGCGCTGTCAAAACCGTAATTGAGGCCCATGGACACCGTCAGCGCCGTCACAAACGCCGAGTGCGCCGAGGGCATGCCGCCCGCACCCACAAAGCGCGTCACATCCAACTTGCGCAGCAGCAGCAGGTTCAGCAGCACCTTGATGATCTGTGCGGTCGCCCAGCCCACTGCTGCGGGCATCAGGCAAGGATTGCGGAAGATGAGCAGGATATTGTTGGTCAATGCTTTTCCTCCTTCAGTGCGTGCGAATCAGCATCTGCTGCGCAAGATCGCGGAAAAAACCGTCTGCGTCCAAAGGCTCAATGGCGTGCTTGGCTGCTTCGGTCAGCTCTGCCAGGCGCTTTTTCGACTCTTCTACGCCATAGAGCGAGACGTAGGTCAACTTGCCCTCCTGCGCGTCCTTGCCCACGGTTTTGCCCATGCTCTCGCTGGTCGAGCAGGCGTCCAGGATATCGTCCGCCACCTGGAAGGCAATGCCGAGTTTTTCACCGTATTCCGAAAACGCTGCGCGAACCGCGTCGGACGGATTGCCCAGCTCTGCACCCGCCAGCAGCGCACCGCGAATCATGGCCGCGGTCTTGTTGCGGTGAATATAATCCAGCAGTTTTTTCTTATCTTCTCCCCCGCAGCCGTGCTTTTCACAGTAAACGTCTACCGATTGTCCGGCGACCATGCCTTCCGCGCCCGCTGCATTCGTCACTGCCTTCATGGCGAGCAAGTGCGCCCGCGCGTGCTCCGGATGTTCCAGCGCGCAGCGATTGATGTGCGCAAAAGCGTGCGAAAGCAGCCCGTCTCCCGCCAGAATCGCCATGGCTTCGCCATAGACCACATGGTTGGTGGGCCGCCAGCGGCGCAGGGTATCGTTGTCCATTGCGGGGAGATCGTCGTGAATCAACGAATAGGTATGAACCATCTCCATCGCGCAGGCATAAGGCAGCGCTTCCGTCAAATCCGCGCCGACGCTCTCTGCCGCCGCCAGCGTCAGGCAGGGACGCAGCCGTTTGCCGCCCGCCAGCAGCGAATAACGCATCGCTTCGCAGAGCACCTTGGCGCAGCCCTCCGGCTGAGGCAGCGCATAAGGCAGCGCGTTTTCCACCATCTCGTGATAGCGTTCCATGCGCTCGCTCATGCTTCTTCCTCCTTTTCGCTCTCGAAGGGAACCTGGGTTCCATCCGATTGGAGCTTGAGGATTCTTCCCTTGCCCTCGGTCAGCATAGCGCTGAGCTTTTCAGACAAAGCGCGCCCCTTTTCATAGGCCTTGATGGTTTCTTCCAGCGTCAGCTCTCCGCTTTCAATCTGCGAAATCACGGCTTGCAGTTCCGCAAGACCCGCTTCATAGGTCAGCTTTTTCATGTTTTTCCTCGATCCCGGTCACTTGAGAGAAGATCACGCCGTCGCGCAGCTGCACCCTCATCTCATCCCCTGGTTTCATTTGTAAAACGGAAGAGACCGTCTTTTCGTTCTTTCGAATCAACGCATAGCCCCGCCGCAGCACGTTTTCCGGATTCAGCGTGTCAAGTCTCGCCGCAAGATGCGTCAATCGCTCGTTTTCGCTATCTATCCTGCGGAGCGCACTCGCGTCCATCTGCCTTTCCAGCGTTTTTATGATCTCGGCGTTCTGATCCAGCCGCCGCACGGCTGCCTGCACCGATACGCGCCGGCAGAGCAGCTCCAGCTCCCGACCGCGGCGATCCACCGCCCGCAGCGCTGCCGCATCCAGTGACGAAGTCAGGCTGTCCAGATTCTGCATCACGTCGCTCAGATCCAACACCGCAAGCTCGGCGGCGTTGGACGGCGTGGATGCGCGCACATCTGCGGCAAAATCGCTCAAGGCGAAATCAGTTTCATGCCCCACGGCGGAAATCACCGGCACGCGGGACGCATAAACCGCACGAACCACTTCTTCTTCGTTAAAAGCCCAGAGGTCTTCCAACGAACCGCCGCCGCGCCCAACGATGATGACATCTACATCCTGCCTGTTCAGAACACGAATAGCTGCTGCAATCTCTCCCGTAGCCCCTTCCCCCTGCACGCGGCAGGGAGCCAGCAGGATATCCACCGAGGGGTTGCGCCGGTGCGAAACGCGGATGATATCGCGGATCACAGCGCCGGTGGGTGAAGTGGCCACGCCAATCCTCCGGCATAGGGCCGGAAGCGGACGCTTGTGCTCCGCATCAAACAGCCCCTCCGCAGCAAAGCGCGCCTTATTGCGCTCAAACTGCTGATAGAGCGCGCCCACACCGTCTGCCTGCATTTTTTCGCAGTAGAATTGATATTGACCATCGCGCGTATAAACCGAAACATAGCCCGTCAGCACGACCTGCCGACCGTCCCTGGGGGTAAAGTTCAGCCCAAAGGCGTTCTGCCGAAACATCACGCAGCGGATCACAGAGGATTCATCTTTCAGCGAAAAATAAAGGTGACCGGACGAATGCCGTTTGAAATTGGAAATTTCCCCTTTGAGTGACAGGCCGCGCAGCAGCGGATCCGCACCCATCAGGGATTTGACATATTCGTTGAGCTGCGTGACCGTCACGACAAAGCGGTCATGTGCGCCGGGCATAGTTTTCCGCCGCCTCTACGGTGTTTTCCATCAACATAGCGATGGTCATCGCGCCGACGCCGCCGGGCACGGGCGTGATGCAGGAAGCAACTTCCTTTACGGACTCAAAATCGACGTCCCCCACCACTTTGCCATCCACACGGTTGATGCCCACATCCATCACAGCCGCGCCGGGCTTGATCATGTCGCCCGTAATGAATCCCGCACGCCCGACCGCCACAACGAGTATATCCGCGCTGCGCGTGACCGCAGTCAAATCCTTCGTGTGCGAATGCGCAATGGTGACGGTGCAGTTTTTCTGAAGCAACAGCAGCGCCATGGGCTTGCCCACGATGTTGGAGCGCCCCACCACAACGGCATTCTTTCCGTCCAACTCCACGCCGGAGACTTCCAGCAGACGCATCACGCCCTTGGGCGTGCAGGCAACAAAACCGGGTTCGCCGTTCATCAGGCGGCCTGCGTTCATCGCGTGAAAGCCGTCCACATCTTTATCGGGATCAATGGCGCGCAGCACGGCCTGCTCGTCAATGTGCTGGGGGAGCGGCAGCTGCACCAGGATGCCGTGAACGCTGTCATCCTGATTCAGGAGACGAACGGTATTCAGGATTTCCTCCTGCGTCGTCTCCGCCGGGAAGCGCAGCACCTGGCTGTTCATGCCGAGCTTGACGCAGGCGCGCTCTTTATTGCGGACGTAAATCGCGGAGGCAGGGTCGTCGCCTACCACGATTACGGTAAGTCCGGGTGTAATTCCCTGCTCTTTCAGCGCTGCTACGCGCGGAGCAAGGCTCTCGCGCAGCTCTTTTGCAATACTTTTTCCGTCAATGATGCGTGCCGTCATGATGGGTTCTCCTTCAAGAATTGATTTTTGCCCAGCATTGCCACGCCCACGGCGTTATCACCGGAATATTCCGGGCGGGCAAAATAGGCATGAATCGGGCTGTGATTGCGGCGAATGCGTTCCAACAACATTTTACGGAATCGCGGCGAAGAAACCACGCCGCCCGCCAGCAGCACATTGCGCAATCCCGTTTCTTTTGCCGCATTGGTCAGCAGTTTTTCAATGGTGCGCGCCAGGCAGGAATAGACCTCTGCGGCAAGCTGCGCCGGGGTATATTCCCCGCTGTCCGCCATACGCATAACCTGCGCTTCCGCACCGGAAAAGGAACAGTTCAACCCGCGGCAGGTGGCAACGATCAGCGATTGCGCTTCCGCTCCCTCCGCCAGCTTTTCCAGCGCAGGGCCTGCAGGAAAGCCCAGCCCGAGCCGCACGCCGACGCGGTCTACAAACTGACCGGCATGCAGATCATCCGACCCGCCCAACAGCTCCAATGCACCGTCAAGTTCGCAGCGCAGAACCTCGGTTGTGCCGCCGGAAAGATGCAGCGCCAGATGCGCACCCTGCGGGATACCGGAATCAATGCGCGCCGCGGCAATATGCCCCGCCTGATGATTGGTGTGATAAAGCGGCAGGTTCATCAGTGCAGACAGCTGCTCCGCCGCGCCGCTGCCGACCGTAAACACAGGCATATAGCTGCCCTCCACGTCGCGCGGCGTAAAGGAAGCGGATATGGCTACCGGCTCAAGATCGGGCAGTTGCTCCTTCAGCTGCTTCACCAACTGCGGCAGATTTTGCGTATGCTGAAAAACGCCCTCGCTTTGCCGCAGACCCCTACCGCCCTGTTTAACGACAAGCAGCCGCCTAACGCTGGCGAGCACCTGCCCGTCCAGTGCAACAGCGGCAACCGACGTCGTATAACAACTTGTATCCAATCCCAATATGGCCTTCACATCTCAGCCCTCTTTCGGCGCACGGGACACTGAGCCCAGTATGCCGTTGATAAACGAAGCGGCTTCGGGCGTGGAGAAGGTGTGCGCAAGTTCAATGGCCTCGTTGATCGAAACGCCTTCGGGGATGTCCTCACGATAAAGCATCTCGTACAGCGCCAAACGCAGAATCGCCAAATCCACTTTGGAAATGCGCTCCACCGACCAGCCCTGTGCAAAGCGGCCGATCATTTCTTCCAGCTCATCTTCCTTGTCCATCGTGCCGTCCACCATGGCCTGGATATAGGCAAGATCGTCTGCGTTCAGCTCGGGCTTGTCCATCGTTTCCTCGATGGTCGAGTTCACGCCTTCGCCGCCCAGTTCATATTGATAAATCAGTTGCATGGCAACCTGTCGTGCCGTTTTACGCGCCATATAGGCCTCCCTAACTTCCGTTAAAACTTAAATTCATCCTCATCGTCCTGCGACGATCCCGGGAAAAAGCGATCCAGCACATCCGAAAGCTTCTGTCCGCGGTCCAGCCAGGCTCCCGCCGCGCCGAAGCCGCCGACCAGCACGATGATGAGCATCGTCCGCCAGAAACCCAGCGTCAAAAACAGGATCGCCAGCACAAGGCCGATGGCCGCGCCCAGCAGCTTAAAGAAATTCAGCCGGATCAAGCGGAGAATCTCAGGCTTTTTCAACACAAGCCCTCCTTACTCCACTCTGGCGTTCTGGCCGGAGCCGACCGCGTCGATCAGGATCTGCACGCCCTGCACGGGCACGCCGGTATGTGTCTGCACATACTCGCACACGTCGTTTTGAATTTGCACCGTAGCCTCTTGCAACACGGTTTCGGGTGCAAAGGAGATGCGCAGGCGAATCTCGAGCGCGTCATGCTCGTCCACACCGATGTGGCTGGCCACATCACGCACTGAAGCGGACGAACGGACGCAGCGCTGCACCAGCGTATCTACCGCCGAAAGAGCAATGCGGATTGTGCCGTTGTCCGTCGTCTTGAGCAGCACGGTTGCCGGGGCGACAGCGCCGCCGTGGTGCCCGCCGCAGGAAGCATAGAGCACGCGGATCACCATCAGAATCAGCACCGCACCGATGACAATCAGGATCAGTGAATTGACCCAGAGTCCGTTGGTCATCACCGAATAGAGCTGTTCGACCGGCTGGTTCAGCACGCCCAGCGCAATGCCGATCAGCGCAACGGAGACCGCCAGCATGCACAGCATCACAAGAACAAGCAAAATGCGGTCAAACCATTTCATCTTCATAGCGTTTTCCTCCGCTTTGAATTGTCCTTTTGACAAACTGAATTAAACCTGCGTGTGTATTGGAACAGACGCAGGCTTAATTCCCATGGAATAATTACTTGACTCTGGGGGCGGGAGCGGTCTCTTCGGGCGCTTCCACAGCGGGAGCGGCAGACGCCTCCTTCTCGAACTTGACGCCTTGAACGTGGACGTTGACTTCCACCACGCGCAGACCCGTCATGGTCTCGATCGCCTTTTTGACATTCTCCTGCACCGCACGGCAGACATCGGGGATGTTGATGCCGTAGTTGAGCACGAGGTAAAGGTCTACGGCGGCTTCTTCCGTGCCGACTTCGACTTTAACGCCCTTGGCGTGATCCTTCTTGCCCATCATCTCGGTGATCGAGGAGGACATATTTCCCAGCATATTGGCGACGCCCTTGACCTCAGTAGCCGCAAGACCCGCGATGATCGCAATGACGTCGTCGGCAAACGTAACGGAACCTATGCCATTATCGATTTCGACATTGACCGGCATATTTTCACTCATTGTCAAACACCTCCAAATCATAAGTTGATTCTATTATAGCAGATGCCCCCGGAAACTGCAAACCTTATTGCGCAGTTTCCTCACAAAATAACGCTTTATCCTCCGAAGGGTTTACCCGGCGGGGATGATTTTGATATTGGAGGCCTCCTGTCCGGTTTGGCGCATCGCCATTTCCAGAATCCGCGCGATCTCTTCGTCGGTCAGCTTTTCCTTTTTGACCACAATGGTCGCCGTTCCTTCCTGCACAAATGCCGCCGCATCTTCAAAGCCCTTTGCAACCAGCAGCTTTTCGATTGCGCGCTCCTGCTCGGTAAAGCGCGTCAGCTCGATCCTCCGCTCGTCCGCCTTTTTCACCGAATCCTCCGGCGCGTTCTCTCGCTGCACGATGGAATCCAGCAGCGCAATTTCATCTGCTCTGGCCGTTTCCCGCTGCGCGCGGAAGTCCTTGAAAAAGTCCCCGGTCTGAGCCGCGGACTGCGCTTCCTCCGCGGCAGGAGCTGCGCTTTCCTTCTGAATGCTCACCACCGGCTCTGTGTTCCCCGAAAAAAGACGTATGCCAAACGCTACGGCAAACAGAAGGGCCAGCGCCGCCAGCGTCACGGTCGAACGGCTGAACCATTTGGACATATTCGTTTCCTCCCTTTATTTCTCGTTTCTTGCAAAGACCTCTACCGACGATGCGGGAACGTCAAGCGCCGTCATGGCTGCGCGCATCAGTTCCGTCCGAACGGTCAGTTCAGCGGCGCCGTCCGCAACGATCAGCACCCCGCGCACGCCGTCGCAGCCGTCCTCCATCACAAGGACCTCCACCTGCCCGGCTCCCGCGATTTGCGAAAGCACGTGCGCCAATCTTGTTTCCACCTCGTCCTGCACCAGCACTGCATTTTTCTTTGCATTTTGCGTCTGCTCTTCCGGCCAGGCATAGGAAAGTACAATCAGCAGAATGCCTGCGGCAATTAAAAATCCCAGCAGCCACAGGCTCTTCTTTCCGCCCAGCTTTTCCATCCATTCTTTTCCGTTCATGGCAAATTCTCCGCAATCAGGTGAATGACCCGCAGCAGCTGCCGCATCATGGCCGCCGTTAGCCCCAGCGCGCAGGCAAAGTGTGCGTATCGCTTCATCGTTCCCTCGGGCAGCAGCATTTCCAGTACCGCGCACAGCAGCGCAAACCCGCACAGCATCCGAACGGCCTGCATCAGCTCCTGCCTCATCGGATCAGCTCCATTCCCATTTGCATCGCCGTTGCGAGAAACACAAAGCACATCGCACCGACACTGAGGATTAATATGAACAGCGTAACCAGAATATCCGCAAAATCACACAACGCCGCAGACATTCTCAGCGTTCCAAAGGGTTCGAGCAGCGCAGCGCAGATTCGATAGGCCGCGGCAGTGCAAAGAATCTGCACGCCCGGCTCCAATACGATCAGAAATATCCCGACAAGTCCCACTACACCGAGCGCATTCTTGACCACCAGCGAACAGCCCGCAAGCGTATTTGCCGTATCCTTAAATACACCGCCCACCACGGGCACAAACTTTTCTACCGCGAACTTGGCTGCCTTCATCGCTACGCCATCGTAATTTGTGGCGGTCGAGCTCTGAATCGTCAGCAAGCCCCAAAACACGGTAAAGCAAAGCCCCAGCGCCCAATGGATTCCGCTGCGCATCAGGCGAAAGGTCTTCTTTAGAGGAATTCCCGCATTCATTTCTGCGACGCACGCCACGCAAGCTGCCGCAGACAGCGCCGGAAAGAGGGTCTTCTGCACAAAGCCGGTCAGCACCCCCGTTGCCGCCAAGGACAGCTGCTCCATCAACGCCGCACTGCGCACCCCGCCCACGGAGGTCAGCAGCGCGAGCAGCGTCGGCAGTACGGCATGATATACATCTGTCATGCGCACCGCCGTTTGGGTTCCTTTCACAATCAGCGCCGATAAATTTTGAATCAGCGGTAGAAGCAGACACAGGCAGACCAGCATTTCGCAGAGACTGGCCACGCCGTCCCGCTGCGTCACACATCTCAGCTTCGTCAACGCTGCGCAGAGCACGGAGATACCGAGGATGCGAAGCATTTCTCGATAGAGCCCTCCCGTATGGCTCAAGGCGGACTGCCGAACGGTTGCCCACAGCGCCTGTGCGTCCCAGCCGCTCTCCCCCTTCGCTGCTTCCGACAGCCATTGTCGAACGTTTACCTCCGGCAGCGTTTGTTCAATCTGCGTCAAATCCATGCTCTCTATCAGTTTCTCCGTTTCCTCGGAAATGAGGTCAAAGCCTTCCTTTGCTTCCTCCTGTGCCAACGCCGGAACGGCAAGCAGCAGCCACAGAGCCGTCAATCCAACAGCGACAGCGCACAGGCGGATAACTCGCGCACCAACGGGAGACACGCGCACAAGATCACCACCTTTCCGCCCAATTCCACCTTCTGTGCCAGCCCGCCGGAGCCTGCGTCGCGGCAAAGCTGCGCCGCAAGCTCGCAAATCAGCGCGATGCCCGTGACCCGCAGCAGGAATTTTGTCAGCTCTGCATCCACGCCGCTCTGCTGCGCAAAGGCCGGCAGCACGTCCAGCGCCGATTTGGCTGCTTCCAGCATTTGCCCCAGCAGCAGCACGCCACAGGCCGTTTCGAGCACAACAGCCATGTCCCTTCGGCCAAGGCCGCGCAGCACAGCGCCCATCACCGCCGCGCACGCCGCCATCCCGATCCATTTCAGCAGCGTCATGATCAGCCACCATAGAGCGGAAAGAGCGCCTTAATGGTGTTGAATAAATCGCGAACGCCGCCCAGCACCAGCACGAGCGCGAGCACCAGCGCACCCAGATTGCAGATCAGCGCAATATCCTCCCGCCCGGCGCTTTTGAGCACAATGGTCAGAACCGCAGCCATCAGCCCGATGGCCGCCACGCGAAACAGCACTTCAACGCTCATGGATGTCCTCCTTATCCGATGTTAAATCAGTAAAAGAAATGCCGCGGCCGCCGCCAGGACGCCCAGCTTGGGATAGAGCACGGCATCCTGCTCCAGCGCCTTTTTGCGCTGCATGAACCGCTGATTCAGCTCCTCTTCCGCCGCATCAAACGGCGCACTCTGCCCTGCGCCCATGCGCGGCCAGGCGGTAAAGAGCGCTTCCAGGCAAGCGGCTTCTTCTTTTCCAAGCCCAAAGCGCAGCAACGCACTGTGTAGTTTCTCCCCTTCCAGCGGGCACCCGGCTTCATGCAGCTGCTTTAGCAATTGATTCTGATCGGACAGTGCCGCAACCGCTCTCCCAGGCGGCAGCAGCAGGCGCGTAACCTCGACGCGCAGCAGCTTTACCGCATAAAGCGCTTCCTGCAACGCATCCACCCGGCGTTTTTCCGCGGCAATATAGAGAAAACCGGCCGCACTCAGCGCTGCGCAGAGGAGCGCAATGCCTGTCAATCGGAGCATGGACGGCCCTCCCGGTCGTAGACGGCGGCGATGCGCCCCGGTTCCCGCCCCAGCAGCAGCACCCGGTCGAAAACAGATTCCCGCAGCAGCTGGCGCACACAGCTTCTCGCCTGCACCTCGGCATAGCTGGCCCCGTGCGCGCTGCACAGCACCTTTACGCCGCAGCGCTGTGCATCCAGCAGCGCTTCCGCATCCTGTGCGTTCCCAATTTCGTCGGAAACCAGCACCTGCGGCGACATGGCGCGCAGCATCATCCCGATCGCCTCCGCTTTGGGCAGATTGTCCATCACATCCGTGCAGGGGCCGACGTCCAGCTGCGGCACGCCTTCTACGCAGGCAGCCAGCTCGCCGCGCTCATCTGCCAGCGCTACCTGTATGCCCCGAACGCTCAGCTGCCGCGCCGCCTCCCGCAGCAGTGTGGTTTTTCCGCCGCCGGGCGGCGAAACCACCAGCACGGAGCGCAGCCGCCCGCTCGGCGCAATCACATTCATGACACGGGAATCGCAAGGCATCTGCCGGGCAATGCGCAGGCTGATGCCTTGAATGCCGTGCAGGCGTACGGCACGACCATTTTCCGCAAGGACGTGCCCGCAAACACCCGCCCGGTGTCCGCCGCGCAGCGTTAGATATCCCTGCCGCAGCTGCTCTTCGCAGGCGTAAAGCGCCTGATCGCAAAAGGCCAGCAGCAGTCGCTCCATGTCCTCTGCTCCCGGCAGAAAGCCCGGCACGGCAAAGCTGCTTCTGCCGTAGAGCAGCAGAGGCTGCTGCACGCGAATGCGGATTTCACGCGCTCTTTGCATCTCTTTTTCATAGGGAACCAGCGCTTCGCGAAACGCGGGGCTAAACTGTCCCAGGAGTTTGTCCATGCTTGTTTCACCTCGCTTCATGGTTATGCGTGCAAAAAGAAAAGCATACCGCTGTTTTCGCGATATGCTTCTTCACAAGTTATATTCGTTTTTTACAGGGACATCAATTTTTCCATCAGCGGGAGGTAAATGCTCTCCCCACCGGAGGTATGCAGCTCATAACCGCCCTCGCCTTCCGCTTCCAGCGCGCCGTTTTCCCCCAGCCGCCGGGTCAGCTGGCGCACCGTGCCTTCGTTGCCGTCCACCAGCGCAGCGCCCGGCACAATGCGCCGAAGCGCTTCTCTTGCAAAGACATAGTGCGTGCATCCCAGCACAACCGCATCGGTCTTGACATCCAGATGCGGATCGAGCAGCTTATGCAGCACGGAAAGGAGTTGCGGATCGTCCGGCGCTACATGGCCGGACTCGATGCATTCCACCAGCCCGTAGCCTTCCACCGGCACCGCACCTTCGCCATACTGCTCCATCAGATGGCGAAACTTCTCCATATGGAGTGTCGCAGGTGTGGCCAGCACGAGAATCTGCCCACCATGGCGCAAAAAATGCGCCGGCTTGAGCGCCGGTTCCATGCCGATGACCGGGATATCGAGCTTTGCGCGCAGTTCCTTGGCCGCCGCGGCTGTCGCCGTGTTGCAGGCAAGGACGAGCGCCTTGACGTTGCGCTCCAACAGGGTCTGAATCGCACGCTGCGTGCAATTCAGAATTTCACACTGAGTTTTGACGCCGTAAGGGGCGTTTTGATTGTCTCCGTAAAAGATAAAGCGCTCATGGGGCAGCATGCGCACTGCATCGCGCAGCACGCTGATCCCACCCACGCCGGAATCAAACATACCGATGGCCCTGGACATTTCCATCCTCCAAAGATCACTTCTATTGCGTTTATTATATCACACTCCTTTGCTTTCGTCACTCAAAAGTAAACCGGCAATCACTTTGGCCAAAGGCTTAGCAGCGTTGACAGCTTCTTCCAGTGTGTTTTTGTTGTGTCCCACTTCAATCAGCACAGCATTTTCCGACATATGCTGGTTATAGCGTCCGTTTTTCACCATCACGTCCCGGCAGATGCCGGGAATCTCCGCATTCAGTCCGTCTGTGACGGCCTGCGCCAGCTTATAGTTTTCCTTCCAGTTCGGCTTGATGGAAAAGCTGTTGCCGTTGCGGCCTTCGCCGTTGCCGATGAGCACCATCATCCGGGCATATTTTATTCCGTTTGCCGTCACGCAGGAGGGATTGGTGTTCCGGCTGCTGGCAGCATCCCGGTGCAGATCGATCATCATGTCGAACTCTTCTCCCCGCTGCGCATACCCCTCCAATGTTTTGAGTGAACGCAGATAGGCCGTGCCGAGCTTGGGCGGTTCGTGTTCGGTTGTATCGTGAACAACCTCTATATCGAGCGCCTCCAGCTCTTCGGCCAGTGCATCGCCCACGCGCACGATATTATAGCGGCTGTCCTCCGTTCGCCACTTGCCGCATTCCGGATAAGGATCATTCGGATTCTGCTCAAACGCCTCGTAGGTATGCGTGTGATAGATCAGCACGCGGGGCTTGTCCGCTTTTTCCTCGTGCTGATATTTTTCTCGAATATTTTCAATCTCCACGCGAATGCGCTCCGGCTGATCCGGCACATCCGGACTCTCCCCCTCCGCTGTAACCGGCACGGCGCGAGGCTGAAACGGAAGCTGCGCCGCCAGAAATTTCTCCGTATCGTGTTCCAATATCTCTGCCGCCCGGCGGAGCAAAGGCTTGTCCGCAGCGACAGGGCAGCCGGAGGTTGCCGGCTCCCCAATCTGCGCCATGGCGGCGGACGTATTCTCCGCCTCATCCCTTCTGTTGTTTGAAATCGACACCGTGCCCACGATGATCGCTGCGATCACGAGCAGCGCAAGGATCGCAGCTGTGATGAGCTGCGAAAGCTTATAGACCTTGATGCGGATCATGCACATCCCCTCCTGCCCCTCTTGGTATGGAAGATATGCAGAATCTCTTTGTCATATGCGCATCAGGCGCAATTCTTCACGGGAAAGCTGTGGGTGCAGCGCCAGATCCACCCCCTCGGCCAGCAGCGCAGCTGCGTTTTGCACTGCCTCGTCAATCATGACAGGCGTCACAACGAGATTGCTGCACTCCATGCTTTGCAGCAGCGCGTCGGTCCGCAGCGGCGTTCCCATCAGCTTTTCCAGCGCGTCGCGCAGAATCGTGGCTGCATGCACAACCATTGGTATCCCGATGGCAATCACCGGTACATCCAGCGTTTCCTGAGTCAATCCGATACGATGGTTGCCCACGCCGGAGCCGGGAATCACCCCCGCGTCCGTGATCTGCACGGTAGATAGAATGCGCTCGGTGCTGCGTGCCGCCAACGCATCGATCACGACGACGCAGGCAGGATGCACGCTGCGCACGACGGCGCGGATCACCTCGCCCGTTTCCAGGCCGGTCTCTCCCGTCACGCCCGGCGTCAATACGCAGACGGGGCGAACGCGCTCATCCATCACCTGTGGAAGCTGACAAAAAATGTGCCGGGAGACCAGCACCTCCCGCGCTGCGCGGGGGCCGAGAGAATCCGGGGTAAGGCTTCGATTTCCTAAACCGGCTACCAGCACACAATCGCCTTTTTCCAGGTGCAGCAGCGATGAAATCTGCTCCGCAAGGCACCGGGAAAGGCTCCCGTCCGCCTGCGCCTCCTTGCTGCAAAGATCCTTCTGCTCGATGGTGATATAGGTGCCGATGGGTTTCCCGATTTTTTCTGCGCCCTGCTGCGTGCGGACGCGCACTCTCGTCACCACGGCTTTGCCGCAGCGCTCCGTCTCTTCCTCCACGCCGGGCGTATCTCCGCTCAGTTCTCTCGCTTCCAGCGCAAGGTCGGTTCTTCTTTCGTCCATATTCCTGCTCGATCTCCTTGAAAAAGATGATTTCAGGCTTATTCTGCCCATCCTATGTCTTTTACCCGCCGTTAAGTTCGTGATAATTTCGAATTTCTTCTTGCAATCGGGCGCAATAGATGGTATGATAATCATTGTCGATTTGGACTGAGGGGGTGAAAAAGAATGCCGAATATCAAGTCTGCGATTAAGCGCGTCAAGGTTACGGAAACCAAGAACCTGCAGAACCGCATGGTGAAGTCTTCCGTCAAGACCACGATCAAGAAGTTTGACGCTACCGTTGCCGCAGGCGACGCCGCTCAGATCGAGAGCCAGCTGCGTGTGGCCTCCGCTGCCGTCGATAAGGCTGCTGCGAAGCACATCATGCACAAGAATGCTGCCAACCACAAGAAGGCTCAGTTCGCGCGCGCTGCTGCGAAGGCGAACGTGTAATCATCGCGTTTCAAGTAAAGAACCGATTTCTTATCGCAGAAATCGGTTCTTTTTCTATCTAACCGCAAGAGAGAAAACCCGCCGCCCGCCCTCTTCTCAAAGGGACAGGCAGCGGGCTTTCTTTATTTCTTTTTCCGGTTCACCAGCGCCATCACGATTGTATCCAGCGCGCTCTCGTCGGAGATCAGGCCGGACTTAAACTCGTAATCCATCTGCACGCACAGCAGCAGATACTCCTTGAGCTGCGCTTCGGAAAAAAAGCGCGTCTGCTTTTCGAAAAGCCAGAGGATATTGGGCTTGATGCCGGTCGCCTCTGGGATCTCCCGGTCGGCATATCCCTTTCCTTTCAGCACCTTATAGTCGTACATCTGTCGAATGCGGTTGGTCAACGGCGTGAGGAGCTGCACAGTATCGGTATTCTTCTGTGTAAGAAGGTTTTTAAGAATTGTCAGCGCGCCCTGCGCATTGCCGTTGATGAGATCGTCAAACATCGTGAAGAGACGATCGTCTATCGTGGGTGATGTCACCGCCTCGACGTCGGCTTCCTCGATCTCCATGCGGTCGCCCACAAAGGAGAGCACCTTTTGCAGCTCCTGCAAGGTGGGTGTGAGCAGGGGATCGACGCGGGAGAGGAATTTTTCAGCTGCCTGACGGCTCATGGTCTTGTTATAAGCTTTGAGCTGCCGGTTGAGCCAGATGTTCTTATCCTTTGCGTCCAGCGGAGCAAAGTCCACACGCCCGCCCAGACCCTCGATCCGCGCTGTCACTTTCTTGGTTCGGTCCGCCTTTCCGCGGCAGAAAAACAGCAGAATGACATGCTCCGGCAGATGATCGAGGTATTGCAGCAGACGGTCAAGCCCCTCGTCTTTGGCCGCGCCCTGTGTTTTCTGCACCAGCGCGCTGCCGCGCACCACAACCAGGCGCTTCGGCGACAGAAATGGAAGCATTTCACACGCATCTACGATTTCGGCGGCAGAGGCTGTGCCGGAGAGCGGGGTTTCGTTCATCTCCTCCAACCCTTCGGGAAGCACCTTGGCACGCAGCTGCGCCAGGGCGCTATCCTTGGTATACTCCTCTTCACCGTCAAAAAGCAGCGCTTGCGGCAGTTCCCCACTGCGAAGCTTGCTAAAGTAATCTTTATAATTGAGCATGGATCCGACCTCAATTTAGTTCAACGCCGTATTCACAACGCCGGGATTGCGCACCAACGGCCCATGGACGCTGATCACATTGGCCAGCGAACGAACGCGCCTTCCCTCCACAAGGAACTGCACACGGGAAACGCCGTCGTATCCGGTCAGGGTATTGACAATGCTGAAGATACAGGCGCGCTCCTGATCCGCGTCCAGCCCTGCAAACAATTCTGCTCCCTCACGGCTCAAGTTCAGTACGGCGGTATCATCCATCATGAACGCACCCAGCAGGTGCTCCGAAGCAACCCCCTCCGGGAAAGCGGGCAGCGCGCCCTCCGGGATGATGAAGAGCTGCTCGGCAAGGTCGCGCAGCGTACTCAAATTCTGCGGCACGGCGCGCGTGACCTTGGCCAGCGTGCCGTCTCCGTTGGGGAAATAGAGCTCGACCGTTCGGCCGATATACCCTTCAAACTGTTCGCGGTAAAGCATTCGGCCGTTGCCGTCCTCCTCGATCAAGCTGTCGAGCGGACGCCGATTGACACGGATGCAGACCGCGTCGGTTTCCGGCAGAAAGCTCGTCAGCGTAATGACCAGCGGCGCCAGCGTCGCCCGTCGCACCCGCTGCGTGCCGCCCAGCACGCTCGCCATCTCATAGGAAAAGCTGACGTCCAGGAAGGAATTGCTCCCGTCCTCCGCCTCGATCGAAGGCGTGCCAACGATCTGTGCCGAGGAAGGATAGCCGCGCCGAAGCGATGAGGAATTGGACGGCCCGCTGATCAGCGCGCGGATGACTGGGCTGGCCAAATCCGACCGGGTGAAGGTCAGCTGCCGCACCTCCGCCAGCATCAAATTGGATTCCGTATTGGTAAAATAAAGCGTCACGTCGCGCTTGAACGTATAATCCGTTGAGCGCAGCGAAGCCACGCCCTCGTTTTCATGCTCGACCCAAGCGGATTGCAGATCCTCCGAAAAGCGCGTCATCGTGCCGGTAGGCAGATCATTGGTGGGCACCTCGCGCCCGCCGATCAGGACATTGACATAATCCACCAAGCCCGTCTCGATCAGCGTGTTGACCAGCGCCGCTTTCAGACAGAACAGCTCGTAGATTTGCAGAAGGTCTGCGTCTCCGCCCAAATCCACCGTGGCTACGCGCCCGGTCTGCATCACGGAAAGCACGGCAAAGCGCGCGCGCTCTGACATGGCCGAGACGAGATTATCGCTGACAGAGGGCTGCAAAACCTCGTTGGCCAGCACGGACAGCAGCGTCTCCCCGCCCAGGATCTGAATGGTGCGCACCTCGGGCACCAAACGATAGCGATCCTCACTGAGGCAATAGACGACCGTCGTTACACTGCGGACGACGCTATCGTCATGGAAAACGTCCTTTCCGCGCACCGCGCTCGCACGCACTGCGCTCAGCAGCATCAGCGCGCACAGCCCGCAGGCCAGAAACCTTTTTTTCATGCCCTCTCCTCAATTCTCCGGGAACATCGCGTTCAGCGACGAGAAACTGACTTTCCATACATCCTGATAGACCATACGCACGGGCAAATCATTCAGCTCTACCGTGTGTCCGCCCGAATCAATATAGGTCAGGTTCAGCAACGCAGCTGCATGCTTCCCATTTCCGGACGTTATCACGGGGTTCGCCAATTCAAAGCTCACGATGGAGGGCTTTGTACTGAGCAGCTCCGTATATTCTGAACGGGAAGGACAATTCTGCCCATCATAATCCCGTTCTGCTAAATAATAGCTCAAACGTTCATAGTCCTTCTCTACCACGCTGCGCATTACGATCTCCATCACGCGTTCCGGAGTCAAGATCACAGAATCGTCCAAAGACAACGGCTCGATGGTGCGTTCCCCCTTGTCCTCCCAACCTGCCTCAGCGTAGGTCAATCGTTCGCCGTTTCCGTTTCCGCTCTCATCAATCAGGATGAGCACGCGGCTATAATTGCCAATAGAAGTAATGGAATTGACGATGGACTGCACGGCCAAGCGGCGGCGCATCTCCTCGCTTTCGATGCTTTGACTCATCTTCTCGAGAAATTTTTCAGAAAGCGTCACGGAAAGATAGCCGCTCTGCTCCTTGACGGACACCAGTTCCGTATCCGGGCTGATCAGCGCATTGAACTGATACTGCGTATCCTGCGGGCCGTCGATCAGCGCCTGCACAACCAATTCTTCAATCGTATTTTCCGCCGTGACGGTGAATTCCTGCTCCACGCCCGCCAGGAGATCTTCGGAAAGATAGCGGAAATAGAGCGTTGCGGAAACCTTGCTGCCATAGGAGGTATTCTGGCTTTCCGGCAGGATATCCTCGGTGTAGGCGTCCTCCAGACCGTCCGTGCGCTCGGCGATGCCGCCGTAATACTGACCGGAGCAGCCCGTCAAAAAGAGCATCAGCACCGCAAACAGCGCAAAGAACGCCCGTTTATTTCTTCTCTTCGTCATGAGCGGTCTGCTCCTCCTCTTCATCGTCCACATAGTCTGCGTAAGGATCGTCCACCAGCGGCAGGTATACGCGGAAGGTCGTTCCGACGTTTTCCTCCGATTCGACTTCGATATCGCCGCCGTGCAGGTGCACGATGGACTGCACGATGGAAAGTCCCAGTCCTGTGCCGCCCGTAGAGCGGGAGCGCGCCTTATCTACGCGGTAAAAACGCTCAAACAGATGCGGAAGACTCTCCTTCGGAATGCCGATGCCGTTGTCCTTGACTTCCAGCACCGCGCGTCCGCTCGATGTAAACAGATTTACCCACACATTTCCGCCGCGCGGCGTATATTTGATGGCGTTATCCACCAGGTTATAGATTACCTGCTGAAGCTTGACGGGATCACCGGAGACGAAGCAGAGCTCGTCGCAGGAAGGCTCCACCGTGATGCCCGCGCGGTCCGCAACGGGATTGAGCCGCCCCAGGGTATCAAACATCAGTTCATCCAGCGCAATGGGTTCCATCTGGAGCTTCTCGCTGCGGCTGTCAAAGCGCACAATCGTGAGCAAATCGCCCACAATGGCGGAAAGCCGATCGATCTCCTGATTGATATCCCCCAGAAAATCTCGCGTAGTCGCCGGATCAGGATTTTCCTGATGCAGTAGTGACTCGATCAGGATCTTCATGGCGGAAAGCGGCGTTTTCAATTCGTGCGATGCGTTAGAGATGAAATCGTTGCGCATCTGGTCGATATTTTGCAGCTTTTCGCTCATCATGTTGAAGGTACGGCCGAGCTGAGCGATTTCGTCATTCCCCTTGGGATCGGCCCGAACGGAAAAGCCCGTGCGCGCGGTTTGCTGCATGAGGTTGTTGAGCTCGTTGATGGGATTGGTGATGACCGTGCTGAAATAAAGACCCACCAGCATCACGATCACCAGCACCACCACAAAGAACACGATAATGTTATATTGGATGCGCGCCATACTATGCGTCAGTTCGTTTAAAGAGGAAATCATCATCACCACGCCGATGCACTCGCCCTTATCGGTGACGGCAGAGGTATAATAACCGATCCATTCGCCGGGCAGCAGCGTCACTCCGCCCTCCACCTGATGGAATCCGTAAGAGCGATCCATCTGCTGGCTGATGACGTCCGTTACTTCGCCGTGACCCAGGCGCACGCCGTTGAGCTCGGAAAGGGTATCGACCCAAACCGTGCCTGCGGAATCGAGGATCAAAATGCGCGCACCGTTTTCGCGCCCGCGCTGCACCAGCAGTGAATACATCTGATCGGCGTCCGCACTTTTGACATAGGGCGTGACTTCCAACGCAAGGTCGTCCGCCGCCTGCATTTCCTCGCTGACGCGCTGATTGATGAGGTAAGTGCCAGTGATGTTCATCACGGCCCAGACAACCAGCCCGAAAGCGATGGAAATCAATCCCAGATACACCAGCACCAGCTTCCAGCGGATACTGAAACGGGGCTTATTTATCGGTGAAATAGTATCCAACTCCCCACTTGGTCAGGATATACTCCGGCTTGGAAGGCGTGGGCTCGATCTTTTCACGCAGGCGGCGGATATGCACGTCCACCGTGCGCAGATCTCCCGCATATTCGTTGCTCCAAAGCGCTTCCAGCAGCTGTTCGCGGCTGTAAACCTTGCCGCGATTGGTGATGAACAGGCGCAGCATATCAAATTCCTTGGCGGTGAGATTGACTTCCTGCCCGCGGAGCGTGACCGAGCGCAGATCCTGATTGACGCTCAATTCGTGCACCGTCAGGATATTGCTCTCCTCTTTTTCGCGCGGCGCGCCCATGCGGCGCAGGATGGTCTTGATGCGCGCCTTGACTTCCAGAATGTTGAACGGCTTGGTCATATAATCGTCCGCGCCGTATTCCAAGCCGAGGATCTTATCCATATCTTCGCCCTTTGCGGTGAGCATGATGATGGGCACGTTGGATTCCTCACGGATGCGCTGACAGACTTCGATCCCGTCCATCACCGGCAGCATCACGTCCAACAGGATCAGATCAACGTGGTTGCTGCGGAATTTTTCAAGCGCTTCCGCCCCGTCGTAGGCGGTCAGTATCTCGTATCCGTCCTGTTCCAGTGAAAATTTAAGGCCCTTTATGATGGCGGCTTCGTCGTCCACCAACAGCAGTCTTTTTGCCACTTTTACTTCCCTCCCGCGCGTTCCTTCGTGCGCTTTTGCCGTTTCCGCTTCTCTTTTGCCGCCCTGTTTTTCAGTGCGTTTCCTATGATATTGTAACATCGAAAGAGGGGCAATGCAAACAATTCTTGCCCCGAACCGTTCCGGACGCGCTGAAACAAATCTGTAACGGGCCGGAACTATACAGGCTGGAAAAAAAGTGATATACTAATTTTAATAATACCCTGATGAGAGGATTGGTTGAAGTTGTCAAAAATGCGATGGAAACTGAAAATAGCGGGGATTTTTCTGCTGACCCTAACACTGCTGCCGCAGGTCTGCCTGGCGGCAAGCTATAAGGCCAGACCTAATTCTTCCCCGGCGAACTACTCCTCCTCCAACCCGGCGCGGCTGAATGCGGATATGCTTTATGCCACCAGCGCCGTCGCGGTGGACGCCTCCAACGGGCGCGTGCTGTTCAGCAAGGAGCCGGATCGCAAAATCTATCCTGCTTCCACCACAAAAGTCATGACCGCGCTGCTGGCGCTGGAAAACCTGGACATGGATCAGGAAGTCACCGTGACCAAAAGCTGCATGGTGGGCGAAACCTCGATCTATCTGGAGGACGGAGAAATCCTGACCGTGCGCGAACTGCTCTACGGCCTGCTGCTCAAAAGCGGAAACGATGCGGCGGTCGCACTGGCGCAGGCGGTTTCGGGAACGGCGGCAGATTTTGCCGTGCTGATGAACGAACGCGCGGCAGAGCTTGGCTGCGTCAACACGCATTTCAACAATCCCAACGGTCTTCCCGACAAAGACCATTACACGACGGCCGAGGATTACTACAAGATTGTGCTGGAAGCTTCCAAGCATCCGGAGTTCATGGAAATCATCGGAACGCGCAACTATACCATCCACGCCAAAAAGCCGGACGGCACAACGCGCGACTATTCCTTCAAAAACACCAACAAGATGCTGCCCGGCAGCGGCGAGAAATTCGAGTACGAATACATGCTGGGCGGCAAAACCGGCTACACCGACGCGGCGCAGAGCGCTTTTGTGGGCATCAGCCAGAAGGGCGATATGCGCGTGATCACGGTGGTCTTCGGTTCCACAACCGAAGGCAAGTGGATCGACACGCAGCATCTGGCGGACTATGCGTTTGCGGCGTATTCTCCGTTGCCGCTGAGCGAAATCTATACCTCAAGTCCCCTTTCGGTTCAGGTCAATGAGGCCGCCGATCCCAACGATGCGCAGCTTTCGCTGGAGCTTTCGGATCCGGACGGCAAAGCCGCTTCAATCCTTTGCACCGAAAGCGAAGCCAACGAAATTCGTTCCAATTTCTCGCAATATATTCAGACGCAGTATCCGGACGGCGGCGTGACCGCCCCCGTGCAGCAGGGTTCCGTGGTCGGCCAGATGGTTTTCCAGTACGGTGAGATGGAGCCCGTTTCCTTTGACCTGACCGCAAGCCGCACCGTTGCTGCGGCGATTCCTTCGACCGAGCCTTCCGCCACGCCTGCATCCAGTTCCACCTCTTCCAGCGGCGTGACGGTCGTCACCCACGATGTTTCTACCGGCGGCTGGTCGCCGCTGTATCTGCTGGTCATTATTCCCGTAGTGCTGTTTTTCATCCTGGTGATCTGGCTGATCGTGGAGATTCGCCGCGCACACCGTATCAAGCTGGAACGCGAACGTGCCCGCCGCACTGAGGAAGTGCGCCGCCGCCGCGCACAGCGCGAATACGGGCACCTGCAATCCAACCCTCTGCCGCGCTCTCAGCGCCCCACCGGACGCGAAGAGCCCTATACCTCGCATCCGAGGACGAATTATGATCAGCCCACCGGACGACCGCGTTTGCGCACTGCCCCAAACAATCCGTCGAACAATCATCGGGAAAGGTATTAAGTCATGGCCTCTTCTCCCAAGCGTCCTAAGAAAAAGACGTTGATTCTCATTTTCGCAGCGGTATTGATCATCGCGCTGCTGGCGATTCTTTATTTTGCACTGAAAGACACGGAAGCTTTCAAAATTTTCGAGTCCACGCAGGCTTTACAGGAATATGTCGGCGGCTTTGGCGCATGGGCGCCCGCCATCTTCATGCTGCTGCAAATTGCGCAGGTCATCATCGCCCCGATTCCCGGCAACGTGACCACGCTGGCAGGCGGCGCGATGTTCGGCTTTGGACCGGCACTTGCCTACAGTACGATTGCGATCCTCATCGGCTCTCTGATCGCCTTCGGCATCGGGCGCGTCTGCGGCCGGCCGCTGGTCAACAAGCTGGCCCCGGCAGATGTTGTGGACAAATATCTGAACGTATTGGCCGGAAAGCAGCGCATGACGCTGGCGCTGATGTTCCTCTTCCCCTTCTTTCCGGACGATGTGCTCTGCCTGCTGGCAGGGCTTACGGGATACAGCTGGGGCTGGTTTGCCGTCATGGTGTTGCTGACGCGTCCCTGGGGGTTGGTGTTTTCCGCATTGGTTGGTTCCGGTGCACTGAATATGCCGCCGTGGGGCTGGGTTGTGCTGATTGTGCTGGCTGCAGGTGCCATATATGGTTCCATTCGATACGGAAGCCGTTTGGAGGATTGGCTGCTCTCCAGAATACACAGAAAAAAAGAGGAGCGGTAACCCCGCTCCTCTTGACGTATTTTTGTAACGACAGCTTATGCTTTGATGAGGAATTCCTCGCTGCGGTAGAAATTCTCGTCCTCTTCGCTCTGAAGGTTCACACGGTCTCCGAGCAGTTCGGAGATCTCGCTGTCATGCCCCCAGTTGGGTACCGCATATGGGAAGACCAGCTTGTCGAGAAGATTCATCTGCGTCGCATTTCCCCAAGTCGATTCGATATTGCGCACAAACATGATGCAGCCTCCTTATAACTCGGTAAACAGCTTAGATATCAGGCGTTTTCGCGCCCCTCTTTTCACTAATAATATACCACAAATCTCCCGTTTTGTCACGCATTATTCTAAAATGTTTTTTCTTGCAAGCGATCCTGCATTTGGATATGAGGTCAAGACTATGTCAAAAGCCGATCAGGAAGGCTTAACCTTCCGCTTACTTGACAATCAGGCATAAAATGCTATAATGGCAATATGCTTCATTGCTTTACCACGATAAATTAGAAAAGCGGTGACGATGGATGAACGATCATAAAATGCAAATTCCCAATAACGTGACGGATCTTTTGATGGACGACTGCGTGCGCAAGCATGCGGTGGAAAACGCAGTGCGCGGGTGTTTCCTCTCCTGCGGCTATCGTGAAGTCAGCCCTGCGGGGTTGGAATTTTACGACACCTTCGCGCAAGGCGTGGGTGCGCATTCCCAGCAGGAAATGGTCAAGACCTTTGACAGCCAGGGACGAATTCTGGTCATGCGGCCGGAATACACCATCCCGATTGCGCGCCTTGCCGGCAGCAAACTCGCACAGGAAGCGCTGCCGCTGCGGCTGTGCTATCTGGGTACGGCCTATGCGAATCCTTCGCTCAAGAGTGCCCGCAAGCGCGCCGAGTTCACACAGGGCGGTGTAGAGCTGATGGGCTTGAGCGGTGCGCAGGCGGACGCCGAAGTTGTGATGCTGGCGCTGGACGCGATGCGCGCGGCAGGCCTTGAGGACTACATGATCGAAATCGGTCAGGTGGATTTCTTCAAAGGGCTGATGGAGGAGGCCGGGCTGGACGCGGCCACGACCGAGACAGTGCGCGGCTATGTAGAAGAAAAGAACATGCTCGCCATAGAGCTTCTGCTGCGCGGCAGCGGCGCAGCGGAAGCCGTCATTTCCCGCATTCGCGAATTGCCGATGCTCTTCGGCGGCAGCGAGGTGTTTGAACGCGCAGGCAAGTTGACAACGTGTTCCCGCTGCATCGTGGCGCTGGAAAACCTGCGTGCGGTCTACGATATCCTCTGCGCCTGCGGATACGGCGAGCACGTCAGCATCGACCTGGGCATGGTGCACGCCATCGGTTATTACACGGGCATGATCTTCCGCGGTATCTCCCCCTTCTTCGGTCAGCCGCTGATCTCCGGCGGCCGCTACGACGGTCTGCTGGCAGAGTTCGGTCGCCCTTTGGGCGCGGTCGGATTTGCCATGGGCATCGAACATGTGCTGGAAGCCCTCGATCGCCAGGGTGCTAAGCCCGAATCCGCCGCGCTGGATGTGCTGCTGGTGCTGGGAAATTCCGCGATGGACAAGGCTTGGAAAAAGGCGGATGAGCTGCGCAGCACAGGCAAGAGTGTAGAGCTTTGCTACGAGAGCGATCCCAAATCAATCCGGGCACTGGCGCAGGCTCGGCGCGCCAAGCAGGTTATGGAGGTGTGAGAGATGACGGAGCAGAACGAACAAATCACCATCGCAATGGCCAAAGGCCGGCTTGCCGAGCAGACCATGGAGCTGATGGAAGGTATGGGCATTGACGTCTCTCCCCTGCGCGAAAAGAGCCGCAAGCTGGTGTTTGAAAGCGCAGATGGCAAGTACCGCTACATCATGGTCAAGCCCAGCGACGTGCCGACCTATGTCGATCACGGCGTGGCGGATGTGGGCATTGTGGGTAAGGACACCCTGATGGAGGAAAACCGTCCCCTATATGAAATGCTGGATCTCGGATTCGGCAAGTGCAGCATCTGCGTCTGCGGTTACGCTAAGCAGGAGCCGCTCAAAAAAGCGCATATCCGCGTTGCGACCAAATATACCGGCATCGCAGGGCAGGTTTTTGCTACGCGCGGCAGCTCGATCGAGATCATCAAGCTCAACGGTTCGGTTGAACTTGGTCCGGTGATCGGGCTTTCGGACGTAATCCTCGATATCGTGGAAAGCGGCGCAACGCTCAAAGCCAACGGTCTTTCCGTGATTGAGGAAATCTGCACCTGCTCGGCGCGGCTGGTGGTCAACCGCGTGAGTCTGAAAACCAAGGAAAAAAGCATCCGTCCCCTTATCGACGGACTGCGCAAGCAAATCGAAATGCGGAAGGATGAGGCATAAATGGTACCGATTTATCCGATCAAGAAGGGCGAAGGCCTCCCCAAGCGCCTGCTGGAACGCTCACAGCTCACGCAGAAAGACGTCACCGGCGCTGTCAATGAAATTATTGCCAACGTCCGCGCAAACGGCGATGCGGCGCTGGTGGAATACGCTGCCAAATTTGACCGCGTGAGCCTGACGACAGACGGTCTGCGCGTTGCGCCTGAAGAGGTGGAAGCAGCCTACAAGGCGGTTGATCCTGCGCTGATCGAAACCATGAAGAAGAGCCGCGACAACATCATCGCGTTCCATGAAAAGCAGCTGGAAAAGACCTGGGTGGATTTTCAGTCCGATTCGGCGCTGGGACAGCTGGTGCGCCCGATTGCCAAGGTCGGCGTATACGTCCCCGGCGGCACCGCGCCGCTCTCCTCCTCCGTGCTGATGAACGTGCTGCCCGCCAAGGTGGCCGGCGTCAAGCGCATCGCGATGTGCACGCCCCCGCAGGCAGACGGCAGTGTCAATCCCGCCATGCTGGTTGCGGCGGATCTTTGCGGCGTCAAGGAAATTTATAAGGTCGGCGGCGCACAGGCAATTGCTGCGCTTGCCTTCGGCACTGAAACCATCGCGCCGGTGGACAAGATCGTCGGCCCCGGCAACATCTATGTTGCAAACGCCAAGCGCGCGGTCTACGGCTATGTCGGTATTGACATGGTTGCCGGACCTTCCGAAGTGCTGATTATCGCGGACGAGACGGCCAATCCCCGCTATGTAGCGGCAGACCTGCTCTCTCAGGCGGAACACGACAAGATTGCCGCGGCAATGCTCATCACCACGTCCGAGGCGCTTGCTAAGTCCGTACAGGAAGAACTGCCCCGTCAGCTTGCCGCGCTGCCTCGGCAGGAAATTGCCGCCGCATCGCTGAAAAACAACGGGGCAATTCTACTGGCAGAAGATTTGGACACCGCGTTTGACCTGGCCAATCGCATCGCCCCGGAGCATCTGGAGCTTTCGATTGCGGACGCTTTCTCGCACATTGGCAAGGTGGAAAACGCGGGCGCGTGCTTTGTGGGGCACTACTCTCCCGAACCGCTGGGCGACTATTTTGCAGGCCCCAACCATGTGCTGCCGACCTCCGGCACGGCGCGCTTCTTCTCCCCGCTGAACGTGGAGGACTTCCTCAAAAAGACCTCTATCGTGTATTATTCGAGGGAAAAGCTTCAGGAGAGCTATCGCGACATTGAGCGCTTTGCGCTGGCGGAGCATCTGGACGCGCACGCACGCTCGGCTGTGATTCGCTTTGAAGATGAAAACTAAAGGAGGCAGCGCCATGCGCATCGGGGAACAGGCCCGCAAAACGGGCGAAACGGATATTTTTGTCTCGATCCAGCTCGACGGCGAGGGCCATGCCGACGTACACTCCGGCATCGGCTTTTTTGACCATATGCTCTCTGCCGTCGCCAAGCACGGTTTGTTTGACCTGACGGTCCGCGTCAAGGGCGATCTGGAAGTGGACGGCCACCACACGGTAGAGGACACGGGTATTGTGCTCGGCGCAGCCATCGCGCAGGCGCTGGGTGATAAAAAGGGCATTCGCCGCGTTGGGTCGTGCTTTATGCCGATGGATGAAAGCCTCTCCTTCTGCGCGCTGGACATCAGCGGCCGTCCCTATCTCGAATACGAGGCAGAGCTGCCCGCGCCGATGTGCGGCGATTATGCCAGCGAACTATGTGAAGAGTTCTTCCGCGCAGTCGCTGTTGCAGCCGGGCTGACGCTGCACTTGAAAACCACCGGCCGCAACACGCACCACATGATCGAGGCAATGTACAAAGCTTTTGCCCGCGCGCTGCGCGATGCAGCAGCCATTGATCCGCGCGTCAAGGGTGTTCCCTCGACCAAGGGCGTGCTGTAAAACCGTTTAAGGAGGAACCTTATGCAGATTTATCCTGCGATTGACATCAAAAACGGCCGTGCAGTGCGCCTTGTGCAAGGCCTTGCCGACAACGTGACCGATTACGGTGCGCCGGTGAACGCGGCGATGAACTGGAAAGATCAGGGGGCAACCTATCTGCACGTTGTAGATTTGGACGGCGCATTTGACGGAGAGAGTCAGAACCTGCCCCTAATCGAGGAGATCGTCAAGAAAACCGGGCTGCTGGTGGAGCTGGGCGGCGGCATCCGCACGATGGAAGGCATTGCGCGCCGCATCGAGATGGGCGTTTCCCGTGTGATACTGGGCACGGCTGCGCTGGAAAATCCCGATCTTGCGGCAGAAGCCTGCGCGCGTTTTTCCGGAAAAATCGCCTGCGGCATCGACGCCAAGGACGGTCTGGTCGCCGTGCGCGGCTGGGTGGAAAAATCTGAAGTCACGCCGGTGGAGCTTGCACTGAAAATGAAGCAAATCGGCATTTGCGACATCATCTATACCGACATCAGCCGCGACGGCATGCAGACCGGTCCCAATGTGGAAGCGACCCGCAAGCTGATCGAGCAGACCGGCATGAACATCATCGGCTCCGGCGGCGTTGGGCAGCTTTCCGATCTTTATGCGCTGCGCGATGCGGGCTGCGCGGGCGCGATTGTGGGCAAAGCGCTCTACAACGGCAATTTCACACTGGCGGAAGCCTTAAAACTGGAGGATTAAACCGCATGGATGCGATCAAAGTCATTCTCTGCCTGGATATACAAAACGGCCGCGTGGTCAAGGGCGTACACTTCAAAGACATGAAGGACGCGGGCGACCCGATTGAATGCATCGAGCGCTACTGTGCCGAAGGCGCGGACGAAATCTGGCTGCTGGATATTTCCGCCAGCACCGAGGGACGCAAGACCAATCTGGACATGGTCAAGGCTGCGGCGGCGCACTGCACGGTGCCGCTGTGCGTGGGCGGCGGCATCAAAAGCCTGGACGATGCGGACGCGGTGATGGCCGCAGGCGCATCCAAGGTGGGCGTCGGCTCCGCCGCGCTGCACAACGACGAGGTTGTGCGCCGCGTAAGCTACAAATACGGCGTGAACGCAACCGCAGCGCTGGTGGATGTATTCAAGAACGCACAGGGCGAATACGAGGTCATGGATGCAGGGCAAAAGGCTTCCGGCAAACAGCTGAAACCCTGGATCCGGCAGCTTGAAGCCTGGGGCGCAGGCGAGATTTTGTTGACGACCATGCAGGACGGCGCGCGCACGGGTTATGATTTGGAAGCCACGCGCATCGCGGCGCAGGCCTCTTCCCTGCCGGTCATTGCTTCCGGCGGCGCAGGCGAACTTACGCACTTTGCAGACGCCGTGACGAAGGCAGGCGCCAAGGGCGTGCTGGCGGCAGGCGTATTCCACAGCGGCGCACTGACGATTTCCCAGGTCAAAGATTATCTGGAAGCACAGGGCATTCCCGTGCTGCACAAGGACGAGATCGACCTGGATGCGATCAAGTTCGATGAAAAGGGGCTTGTGCCCGCCATCGCGCAGGACGCGCAGACCGGCACGGTGCTGATGCTCGCCTACATGAACCGCGAATCGCTGACCCTGACGCTGCGCACGAAGCTGGCGACTTATTTCTCCCGCAGCCGTCAGGAATTGTGGGTCAAGGGCGCAACCTCCGGGCACTATCAGCACGTCCGCGAGGTGCGCTATGATTGCGACGGCGACGCGATTCTGTTGAAAGTGGATCAGCAGGGCGCTGCGTGCCACACGGGCAATTACTCCTGCTTCTTCAATCCCCTGCTGACGCTGCCGGGCGGGCGCTCCTCCTCTATGGGCATGCGCATCATCCAATCGGTCTACGATCAGGTGCTTGACCGCAAGGCGCATCCCAAGGAAGGTTCCTACACCAATACGCTGCTGAACAAGGGCGTGGACAAAATCGGCAAGAAGGTGGTCGAAGAGGCTGCCGAGGTGTTGATCGCCGCCAAGAACCGCAGCCGTGAGGAGGTCAGCTTCGAGGTAGCCGATCTGATGTATCATCTGACGGTGCTGCTGGCCGATCAGGGAATGTGCTGGGACGACATCTACGCCGAGCTGGAAAACCGTCATCGCTAAAAAATTCGCCGTGCGGACAGAGTTCGCTTCTGTTCGCGCGGCGTTTTATTTAGGTTTCTCGGTAGAATTCCGGGGCGTATTTCCGTATGATCTTTTCATAAATTGGAATCATCATCGCGTCCGAAGGTGAAATCTTTTCCGGCAGCTCTGCAAGCGGAATCCAGCCCACCGCGCTGTTTTCATCCGGCTTGACACGCAGCGCGTCCGCCTCCTCGCATTCCAATGCAAAGGTGACATTCAGATGCACATGCGCCGCGATAGGCCGCCCGCTCTTGCTATGCGCTGCGACCGGCAGGATATCCGCCGCGCAGACCGTGCCGTCGATGGGACGAATATGCTGCACGCCGGTCTCCTCCCGCGCTTCGCGCAGGGCAACGGCAAGCAGATCACGCTTCCCGTCCGCATGACCGCCTGTCCATGCCCAAGACTGATAAATATTGTGGAAAACCATCAACGTTTTTGTTTTTTCAGGATTAAAAATAAAACCAGAGGCAGTAAAATGCCCTTCGGGCATACGTTCCAACAATTTCTCACCGTATTGCTCAATCCACTGGCGAAATATCATCCTCTTTGTTTCGTCATGCGGGAGCATTTTCAATATCTCTTCCATTTTTTCACTCCTTATGCTAATATTATATCTAATACGGGGCTGCTGTGCAAGCCGTGAACTGAATCCGCACTGCGAAGGCGCATGAAGCGCCAGGAACGGCGCACCCTATATAAAAACAAGCATCCTCGGAAGGGAAGGGCAGTTATGTTCAAGATCATCCGCAAGAAACGACTCAATCCTACGGTGACGCTGATGGACATTCAGGCGCCTCTGATCGCTCGAAAGGCCGAACCCGGTCAGTTCATCATTCTGCGCGTGGACGAGGCAGGCGAACGCATTCCGCTGACCATCGCGGATTACGATCGCGAGAAAGGCACCGTGACCATCATTTTCCAGATCGTGGGCGCAACGACCGAGAAACTCAATCATCTGGAAGAAGGTGATTCCCTGCGCGATTTTGTCGGACCGCTGGGCATCGCCAGTCATACCGAAGGGCTTAAAAAAGTTGCCGTCATCGGCGGCGGCGTGGGTTCGGCCATCGCCTACCCCATCGCTAAAAAGCTGCACGTGCAGGGCGCGGAGGTACACGCCATCGTCGGCTTCCGCAGCAAGGATCTGGTGATACTGGAAGATGAATTCCGCGCTGTTTCCGACCTGTGCAAGGTCATGACCGACGACGGCAGCTATGGCGAAAAGGGGCTTGTGACCAACGCGCTCAAGAGCCTGCTGGACGCAGGCGAGCAATATGACGAAGTCATCGCCATCGGTCCCCTGGTCATGATGAAATTCGTCTGCCAGCTGACGAAGGAATACAACGTCAAGACCGTCGTTTCGATGAACCCCATCATGATCGACGGCACGGGTATGTGCGGCGGCTGCCGGTTGACGGTGGGCGGCGAGACGAAGTTTGCCTGTGTGGACGGTCCCGATTTTGACGGCCATCTGGTGGATTTTGACGAAGCCATGGAGCGTTCGAATATGTATAAAGATTTCGAGCGCCATCAATACGAAGAAACCTGCAATCTGTTCAAAGGGGTGTGACCGAGATGCCAAACATGAGTCTTAAAAAGAATCCCATGCCCACGCAGGAGCCGGAAATCCGCGCGCGCAATTTCAACGAAGTGGCGTTGGGTTATACGCCCCAGCAGGCGATGGATGAGGCGGCCCGCTGCCTGAACTGTCGCCACAAGCCCTGCATCGGCGGCTGCCCGGTTGCCATTGATATCCCGGCCTTCATTCAAAAGATCAAATCGGGCGAGTTTGAAGACGCCTATCAGATTTTGACGCAGTCCTCTTCCCTGCCCGCTGTTTGCGGTCGTGTCTGCCCGCAGGAGACGCAGTGCGAAAGCAAATGCGTTCGCGGCGTGAAGGGCGAACCCGTCGCCATCGGCCGTCTGGAACGCTTTGCCGCTGACTGGCATATGGCGCACAGCACCGAAAAGCCCGTCATGCCCGAATCCAACGGGCACAAAGTCGCGATCATCGGCGCAGGCCCTTCCGGCCTGACCTGCGCGGGCGATTTGGCACGCAAGGGATACGAAGTCACGGTGTTTGAGGCGCT
This sequence comes from uncultured Christensenella sp., assembly GCA_905193155.1. Taxonomy (GTDB): domain Bacteria; phylum Bacillota; class Clostridia; order Christensenellales; family UBA1750; genus Spyradocola. Next base: position 5,602 of record CAJJNQ010000008.1, on the reverse strand, counting down.
GCACATGGCGGGCGGCGTGCTGGTCTACGGCATTCCGGAATTCCGTCTGCCCAAGGCCATTGTTGAGAAGGAGATTGACACGCTCAAAGCATTGGGCGTTAAAATCGAAACCAATATGGTCATCGGCAAGGTGCTCTCCATCGACGAGCTGTTCGAGATGGGCTATGAAGCGGTGTTTGTCGGCTCCGGCGCGGGGCTCCCGAACTTCATGAATATCCCCGGTGAAAACCTCAAGGGTGTGTATTCCGCCAACGAGTTCCTGACGCGCGTGAATCTGATGAAGGCCTTCCGCCCGGACAACCCAACCCCCATCCAGAAGGTGCGCCGCGTGGCCGTTGTGGGCGGCGGAAACGTGGCTATGGACGCTGCACGCTGCGCCATGCGCCTGGGCGCTGAAAAGGTCTATATCGTCTATCGCCGTTCGATGGACGAGCTGCCCGCGCGCAGGGAAGAAGTCGAGCACGCAATGGAAGAGGGGATTGAATTCCGTCTGCTGACCAACCCTGTCTGCATCACCGGAGACGAGCACAAGTGCGTCACAGGCATTCGCTGCGTGGAGATGCAACTGGGTGAACCGGATGCTTCCGGCCGCCGCCGCCCTGTCGTCAAAGAGGGCAGCGAGTTCGAATTGCAGGTAGACTGCGTCATCATGTCCATCGGTACCTCGCCTAACCCGCTGATTCGCTCCACCACTCCCGGTCTGGAAACGCAGAAGTGGGGCGGCATCATCACGGAAGAGGAAACCGGCCTGACCTCGCGCGAAGGCGTTTACGCGGGCGGCGATGCCGTGACCGGTGCGGCGACCGTCATTCTCGCGATGGGTGCAGGTAAAACCGCCGCCAAGGCAATGGACGATTACATCCAGAATAAATAAAACAAACCACGGTCTGTCATGAATTTCAAATACAGACCGTGGTCTTTTTATACAAGGAAGGCTGAAATCCAAGCTTTATAGGATTTCAGCCTTCCCCTTTTTCCTTATTTAGACGCGCAGACCATCGTGTGCAATCAGCACCGTAACAGGAGCGTGTTCATCCATGTAGGCCTGATAGGCCGCATGGTTGAGATGCTGCACCTGGTTGATATGCGTCATATAGACCATGGTCTCTTTCGTGATGGCTCCGCAAGCCAGCAGGTTTTCGAGCTGCTTGACAAAATTTTCCGCATTCAGATGCGTAGCGCGTGCGCCCTCGACATGGATATCGCCGAAGGTTCCTTCCATCACCAGCACATCCGCTGCCGTGCCGAAAAGCACCTTGAGGTTCTCTTCGCTGTAAAGCCCGGTATCCGCTGCATAGATCAGCTTTTGTCCATCGGGCTTGGTAAAGACATAGTTCAGGGCGTGCTCGTTTTTGCCATGCGCTATGTGGTTGCTTTCGATGGTGAAGACGTCCATGCCATCCACCGTGAAATGCGTATAGGGCTTGACCGGATGCAGCACGACCACGCCGCGTTCCACAAGCCTCTCCAGCCCCGTCTTGCCGTCGGCGAAAACCGGGCGCAGCGCCTCCATGTAGCGCTGGACGAAATCACAGGCCGCTTCGGAGAGATAAATGTGCAGCGGTTTGTTGTCTCGCTGCGGGGTCATGGTGAGCACATCGATGTTGGGGATGCAGAGATGATCCTCGTGGCTGTGGGTGATGAAGAGATTATCCACATCGTAAAGCCGTGCGCCGTACATCTGCGCAGCAGCCAGCGCCTCTGGGCCAAAGTCAATCAAATTGTGTTCATCCATCAGCAGGCAGGAGCGCTTGCGCGGCATCTCCCCGCTCTTGCGAATGCTCTCGCAAAATTCACAATTGCAGAATGGATTGGGATAAAGCTCGGCAGCGCCGGTTCCGAAAAACAGCATAGGTTCAGCCTTCCTTTCTCTATTCGGTCTCAGGCCGTTTCTTTAATGATAGCGCAACGGGGCACTTCCGTCAAGCATAAGGAGCACCCCCGAATGCTTTCAACCCTTTAAGCGATAACCTGCTCTTCCTTTTGTTCCTCAAAGAGCATCGTGCTTCGGCCGTTGGAGGACACGGCGCGGTATTCCGTCACGCCATGCACAGTTTCCCCGTCAATCTGAAGGGGAGTCGGTCTGGAAAATTCGACCTGAATCTCGCGCCCGCTCAAAATATGCACCATATTGGTGTGCGCCACATGCTTCCCTTTGAACATCTTCGGAAACAAGGCCAGCGCACGGAACTTATCCCCGCAATAGATCATAACGGAAAGCTCATGCTTCGAAGAAAGCCGATCCTGCGCGGGCGTAGGCATAATGCCGCCGCCGTAGAAGCGGCCGTTCATGGCCGGAGCCAGCCAGCACTTGTGATAGACGTGCTTGACGCCGTCCACGGTAACGACAGCGTCGGTCGGCTGATAATCATAAATCAGGCCGCGAAGGGCAATCATCGTATAATTGACGGGTTTGGTACTCTTTTCACGAATCTCATCACCTTTTTCACAGCAATAGCCGTCAATACCGTAACCGATGCCGTTGAGGAAATAGCTGGTTTTGCCGTTGACGTCCACCGTGGGCAAGCTGCGCAGGTATTCGTTGATCTGGATCGGGCGCTTTTCCTTGCTCTGATTCGTTACGTCGTTCCAGAAATCGTTGCCGCTCCCAGTGGGATAATAAAAAATATCTTGGCGGATCACAATGCCCGCCGTGTCGTTGATGAAGCGGTTCAGCGTGCCGTCCCCGCCGGCAATCAACACCCGGTCGGTCTTGGCGATCGACGCAAAAAAGGCCGCATAATCCCGAATATCCGGCATGCTGGTGTAGCTGAGCTGATCCCCCGCCAGGATCGTATCCAACGCGCGCTTCGTTTGCGCCGTGTCCGCTCTTGGCGTAAGGGTTGAACAGAATCTGATAATTCATGGCTGCGCTTCTCTCCTCAAAAACTTCTTTTTCGCCCCGAAAACCGCATAGCTTCATTATATACAAAAATATCGGTCTTTGCAACACATTGTTTTCATTACCAGATGCAGTGACGCAAAAAAGGCCCGGAGCAACCGGGCCGCGGGATGCGTAAAGCTTACTTCAGGATACGGAAATTGCCGACCAGCGGCAGTTCCTTCGCCTTGCCGGACGCGGCGTTGACGATGCCCAGGATCATCAGCGCAAACATGGCCACGCGAATCAGCCAACTGACAATGTTCCAAAGAACGGTCAACACGTCGATGTGGATCAGGCCGAAGAGCATACCAACCAGCGACGTTGCCATGCCGACGAGAATACCCGTCACCAGCAGCACAAGGCCCTGATTGGCATGGAAACGCGCAAAAGGAGACTCTTTTGCCGCAAAGATGGGAATCAGCACCAGAATGCCGAAATAGGACAGAATGCCCATGATCTTGTTCTGGTCGATGTCTTGCTGAGAATAGCTTGCCGTGGTATCGGGCGTGTTCAGGATGTTGCTCATTGGACGACCTCCTCTGTTTTTCAGCGATTGAGCTTCACTGGATAAAACAATTCTAACATATTTTCGTCTATTTGCAACAAAAAAAGGACATTTTTAATTTCTGGCGACAAATAAGCCGCGCTGCTCCATCATCCGGCGGGCGTAGACCATCAGTTGCCGATTCTCCTCCGCTTTGGGCTGCGCGAAGATAGCGTCCACCGCCTTGGTCACTTTGTCCATCAGCGGGCCGTCGGAAGCCAGACGGAGTATTTTTTCGTCCAGCATACCGCTCTGCCGCGAACCCATCAGCTCTCCCGGCCCGCGCAGCTCCAGGTCTTTGCGGGCAATAACGAAGCCGTCCGTGGTCGAGGCCATGGTTTTCATCCGTTCGGAAGGATCCGCCATCAGGAAGCACCACGATTGCTGATCGCCGCGCCCAACGCGCCCGCGAAGCTGATGCAGCTGTGCAAGGCCGAAGCGTTCTGCATCCTCAATGACCATGATGGTGGCGTTGGGGACGTTGACGCCGACCTCGATGACCGTAGTGCTGACGAGCACGTCGGATTCGTGCGCGGCAAAACCCTGCAAAATGCGATCCTTTTCCTCGCTCTTCATGCGGCCGTGCAGCAGCTCGATGCGCACATCGGGCATGGCTTTGCGCATCTCCTGCACAGTCTGCGCGGCAGAAGCGGCATCCATCATCTCGCTGTCCTCCACCAGCGGGCAGACGACATAAGCCTGCTGTCCTGCTTCCACGGCGCGCTGAATGAAACCGTACATATCCTGCCGCTTCTTTTCGGAGACAATGCGCGTGCGCACTTCTTTGCGCCCCGGCGGCAGTTCATCCACCACGGAAACGTCCAGATCGCCGTAGAGCACCAGCGCCATCGTGCGCGGAATGGGCGTGGCAGACATGACGAGGACATGCGGCGCGAGCTTCCCCTTCATCTCGAGCGCCGTGCGTTGCCGCACCCCGAAGCGGTGCTGCTCATCCGTAATGATCACGCCGAGGTTCTTATACTCCACGCTTTCGGTGATCAGCGCGTGCGTGCCGATCACGATATCGGCCTCCCCGCTGGCCAATGCCGCGAGCGTTTCTTTGCGCTCTTTGCCATGCACCGCGCCCATTAGGCGCACCACACGGGCTCCCAGCGGCTCCAGCAGGCGTTTTGCCTCGTTGTAATGCTGCTGCGCCAACACTTCTGTCGGAGCCATCATCGCGCCCTGACAGCCGTTTTCAAAGGCGCAGGCGAGCAGTGCAAATGCAATCACGGTCTTGCCGCAGCCCACGTCACCCTCGACCAGACGCGCCATGGGCCGATCGGACTCCATATCAGCCAGCGCCTCCCGCAGCACGCGATCCTGCGCACCGGTCAGCTGATAGGGCAGCTCGTCCAGAAAGGGCTGCACAACGGTCCTATTCGCCTTGAGCGCACGTCCCATGCCGGTGGAGCGATCAAGCTGCCGCACGGCGATGCGGAAAAGCAGCAAATCCTCAAACGACTGGCGGCGCACGGCCTGCGCAAGGTCGTCCATCGTCTCTGGGAAATGCGCGTGATAGAGAGCTTCCGCGTAGGACGGCATGCCGAACTGCGCGAGCAGGCTTTGCGGCAGCGGGTCCTGCAGATCCAAATCCCCCGCTTCCCATGCCTGGCGCACCAGGCCGGAATAGGTGCGCGGCGGCACATCCTTAATGGGAGGATAGAGCGCCTCTATGCCATGCGTACCTGCCGGAAGCACCTGCGGGCACTGCACGCGCAGCTGCCCCTCATGCCGCGCCACCAGCCCGACAAAGAGGAAAGTTGCGCCAGTCTCCAGCATTCTGCCGCGATAGGGCTGGTTGAACCAGACGCACTGCACCTGGCCGGTTTCGTCAAAAACCGTGGCATAGGTAAAGGTTACACCCTTATTGCGCGCGGTAGAGGTCTTTTTTATGCGCGCCAGAAACACTGCACGTTGACCGGAGTGCAGATGTCCAACCTCCGTGCGGTTGTCGTAATCGATATAATCCCGTGGCAAGCGGCGAATAAGCTGCTCCGTATCCTCCAATCCGGCCTTGTGCAGCGCTTCCAGACGCACTTTTCCTACGCCTTTAAGCTCTTCGATGCGCATGGCTTTCCCTCCCCTCTTTTGCCGTCAAAAAACCGGCCGCCCCGGTATGAAGTGAACCCCAAAAGTTAGACATTATTTGAATTAAGCGGCCTGAAGGGTCT
>CAJJNQ010000007.1 GCA_905193155.1 uncultured Christensenella sp. | reverse complement strand
TTTGATGGATTCGTCCACGAACCAGCCGACGGACGCGTTGTCCACCGGGCAGCCGTTGACCGCGATCTCGACGCTCTCCGCCTTTTCCAGTGCCAGCTGGGGCGCCTTGATCTCCATCTCGCTATGCACAGTGAACTTCAAACGCAGATGATGGGTGATCGGCTCATCGGGCACGACCCAAGGCTGCGCAACCTCCTTTTTGCGGAGCGGATAGCCCAGCTCTTCGCGGAAAGCGTCATCTGCGCGCAGCAGTTCTTCCTCATCGCGCCAGTTTTCCTTGTCGTCAAAGGCATACTGCGCGGTATCGAGCAGCAGCACATTGGGTTCAGACAATGCGATCTCTACCGGATGCCAAAGTGCATAATAATCGAATTTCTTCTCTGCGGGCGCGTCTTCTCCCGCTTCTGCCCTGCCCGGCGTCAGCTCGATCAACAGGCTGTCGTAGGCATAAAACGCATACCGCAACACCGTGCGGCCTTTTTCGTAGGCAACATGCAGCGGCGCGATTTCGCCGGTCGCCGTATCCATTCTGCGCACTTTCCACTCCCCGCGGATGCGCAGGACGATGTCCTCGCGCGGGCAAACGTCGGGGTTTTCAGGTTTTTCGCCGTGGCACAGGAACACATAGCGGGTATCGCCCTCCGCACGAACCTGATGCAGCAGATTCGTCGTGCGCATCCCCTTGTCGTCACGGATGTCCACAAAGCGCACGCCGTCCAGCGCAGAAAGGATCGCCCCCTTGGAAAAGGAGATGCACTCCGCGCGCTGCGCCAGCTCTTTGACGCGGCCGCTCGGCTTCGCGTCCACCAGCTCCGGAATGCGCCCGGCGAAAACCAGCCGGCCGCCCGCCGCAACAAAACTCTCCAGCCGATCCACGGTAGTGGCGCGCAGGGTCTGGCAGTCGGGAACAAGCACCACATCGTAGGCCATCTCACCCACGGAAAGCGGTGCATTCCGCGCTTCGCATTGCTGCGGCAGCAGGGATTCGCTGATATAGTCAAAATCGATCAAGCCGTAAAGCAGCCATTTAGCCAATGACTGGAAATGCTCGTCCATCTCGTCGCGCACCAGCGCGGTGGCCTCGGACGGCCCCCAGTGCAGCCAATAGCTCTCCACCGGGTGAATCACACCCAGCCGCACCTGCGCTTTGCCGCGCGTCAAGACGGTGTTGAGGCGGGCAAAATGATCTTCCACCATGGGATATTCGGTGTACCACGGGCTTTGATAGCCGATGGATGCGGGATAGTCGCGCTTGGCCTCGCCCTCCATGGACACCCAGGTCAGGTGCGGCACGCGAAGCGTCACGCCCAGCGCTGCCTGCCAATCTCCCGCCAGCTTATGCCCGCGGAAATCAAAATCCCAGTTGGTCACACCGTAAAGCTCGCTCATCACGCCGGGGCAGCCGAATTGATGCGCGGCGGACTGCGCCTGTTTGGCGGTCGTGTATTCGCGCCAGTCGCAGAGCATGTCAATGCCGGGCAGCTGGAAAGAACGATAGGAGCGCATCGCCTCGCCCAACGCAGCGGTCTGGGATTTCAGCGTCGGTTCCTCCATCATATGGCCGGTGAGCAACAGGCCGTTTCGGGCGCACCAAGTCCCGACGGTGTCGGCAAAGCCCTCTGCGAACCGTTCGGCAATGTGATCATGGTAGTGATAGCGGATCAGCGAAACCGCGCCGCCCGGCAATTCCCAATAAAGCTCCGGCAGGCCGGCCAGCAACTCTTCCCCGTAAGCGGCGCGGAAGGTATCGGGCAGATCGTCCGTCCAGGGCAGCACAACATCCTTTTTCTCCCCGGCAAAGCCCAGCGTGGTCTTTCGGGAGAACTGCGGCTCGTCCGAAAAAATCGACTGCACCGCGCCGCCGAACTCATTGCCCACCACCTCTTTATAGCGCTCATGCGTGATTTCCACAAAGCGCTCGATGGCCTTTTTGTCCAGCGTGTTGACATAGGTCTGGTTGTTGAACCAAGGCGATTCCTTTTCGATCTCCAAATAGGCGTACCACGCGGTTTCCGCAGCATCTGCCTGCTGTCCATCCTTGAGGAGACGGTACTCCGCAAGCTCTCCCTCATCGTTGAGCCGCACCGCATAGCGCGCGAGCAGCCTTCCTTTTCCGGTGCGCGGGGAATCTACGGGGACGGAGGCGGGATTCTCCTCCGCCTGCTCGTAGGAAACCGTCGTAAAGAGCAGATATCTTGCGCGGTAGCGCTCCTCCCTGGTCACATAGCCGCCTGCCGCGCCGGAAGCCCATCGATCCTCATCATAGAGATAGGCGCGCATCCGCTCCTCTTTGGCCTTATCCACGCAGTCACGAATGAGCTGCATAAACCCGTCGGAGAGATACGTCGTGCTCATGCCGGTGCGCACGTGCATATGGAATCCGCCCATACCCATGCGCTTCATCTGGTCGATCTCGCGCAGCAGCAGGTCCTTGTTCAAATCGCAATTCCATGCCCAAAAGGGCGCCGCGCGGTATTCGCAGGGCGGATTGCGAAAGATCTTTTCGTCCAGCCTTTTTTTCTGATTTTCGGGATAAAACATGCCGTTATCCTCCCACGTTCAGCGCTTGAAACGGGATCAGAACACGCAATACTGATCCATATAGGCTTCCATGAGTTTGAGCACATCGGCGTACTCGGGACGGGTCTTGAGATAATCGTGGATATCCTGCGCATCGACGATGGAATGCACCTGGATGCCGTAGGTCTCCATGACCTCCATCACTGCGGTCTTGCCGGGGGTCTTGCCCACCTCGCAGCGGTTGACGGAGATGAACATATGCGGCACCTCGACCTTGGCTGCACCGGTGAGCACGGGCATGGTTTCGCGCACGGCGGTGCCGGCGGTGATCACGTCCTCGATGATGATGACCTTGTCGCCGTCCTTGGGTTTATAGCCGACCAGGCTGCCGCCCTCGCCATGATCCTTTTCTTCCTTGCGGTTGAAGAAAAAGGGCTTATCCAAGCCGTAGTTGCGCGCCAGGGACGCAGAAGTGGTCGTCACCAACGGAATGCCCTTGTAGGCCGGGCCGAACATCGCATCAAACCCGTCACCGCAGACCTCGTTGACGCGCGCCGCGTAGAAATCACCGAGCTTGGCAATCTGCGCGCCGGTGCGGTAAAGGCCGGTGTTGACAAAATACGGCGTGCGGCGGCCGCTCTTCGTGACAAAATCGCCAAAACGCAGCACATCGCAGGACATCATGAATTCAATAAACTCTCTCTTTGCATCAGTCAACATTGCTTTTTCTCCTTTTTTTCGGACCGGATTCGCGTTTGGGAGAACGCGCTCTTCTCTTCCTTTACACAGTATATCAAATGTTTGCCCGCAGCGCAAAGGCTTTTCCGAGCAAAAGCAATTGCAATTCCGGCGATAATCCTGTAAAATGATTTCTTGAAATATACAGAAGAATTCAAGGGGAGTGAAACACAGAATGACATCCAAATTCCGAGCACTGTTCGACGTGCAAGACATGACGACGGGCAGCCCCATGCGCAACATTGTGCAATTTTCCGTCCCGCTGCTGATCGGCAATCTGGCTCAGCAGCTCTACTCCACAGTGGACAGCATTGTGGTCGGCCGCTATGTCGGCGATACGGCGCTGGCCGCCGTCGGCGCGAGCGGCCCGGTCATCAACCTGCTGATCGTGCTGTTCGTCGGCATTTCCACCGGCGCGGGCATCATGGTTTCGCAGTATTTCGGTGCAAAACAAAAAGAGCACCTGTCCACAACGGTGGGGAACTGCGTAACCCTGACGCTGATCTCTGCGCTGATCATCATGGCGCTGGGCGCATTGATCACCCGCCCGCTGATGAGCCTGCTCCATACGCCGGCTGAAATCTACGACATGGCATGCGATTACATGACCATTATCTTCGTGGGTATTTTAGGATCCGCCTATTACAACATTTTCTCCGGCATTCTGCGCGGTCTGGGCGATTCGGTCACACCGCTGATCTTCCTGCTGATCGCCTGTGCGCTGAACACGGTGCTGGACATCTGGTTTGTCGCAGGTCTGCGCATGGGCGTCGCGGGCGCCGCCTGGGCGACGATTCTGGCGCAGTTCGTCTCCGGCGGTCTTTGCCTGATCCGCATTTTGATGATGCGCAAGGTGGTGCAGATCAACCGCAAGACCCTGCATCTGCACAAGTTCTATGCCGTGCAGCTTGCCAAGCTCGGCCTGCCCTCCGGCATCACGCAGGCGATTTTCTCGCTGGCCATGATCGTGGTGCAGTCGCTGACCAACTCGATGGGCACGGCGGTCATCGCGTGCACGACGGTGGTCATGCGTGTGGACGGCTTTGCCATGATGCCGAACTTCACCTTCGGCACGGCCATGACGACCTATGCCGGGCAGAACATGGGCGCAGGGCTGCTCGACCGCACCCGCAAGGGCACGCGCGACGGGCTCTGGCTGGCGGTGGGCTGCGCCTGCCTGCTGACGGCCTGCATCCTGCTCTTTGGTGAGAACCTGATGCGCCTGTTCACCTCTACCGAAGAGGTTGTCCGTCTGGGTATGCGCATGATGCGCATCATCGCCACCGGCTACATCGCCATGGCGGTGACGCAGGTGCTCTCGGGCGTAATGCGCGGCGCAGGCGATACCATGACCCCGATGTGGATTTCGCTGTTCACAACGGTCATTCTCCGCGTGCCGGTCGCCTATGTCTGGGCATTCCTCACCCGTTCGCCGGAGCTGCCCAGCGGTTCCTCCGATGCGCTCTTCTTCTCGCTCCTGATCTCCTGGGTCATGGGCGCCGTGGTCACGACCTTTTTCTTCCAGCGCGGCAAATGGCGCACCAAGGCCATCACCGGCAACGCAGCCAAGAACGCAGAAGCCTGATCGTATTCCATCTTCATTTACCAAAGGGGCGGAAGATGCTTATCGCATCTTCCGCCCTTCTTGTAAACCAGAAAACCACTCGCTAGGTGAGTGGGTCAGAGGAAGCCTATTGGCGATGATGACGACAAAAACTCCTTTTGTTACTGCAGTGAAGCATCAGAGACATATGTTTTATGGAGAAGGGAAAAGGAATGGAAGACTGAAGATCACCAGGGTGAACAGATGACAATGGGAAATAGCTAAGAGACCCGTTTACGGGTAGCCAGTAGCAAAAGGCTTTGCCCATATGGTGGAAAACCATCGGCTTGGCCGGTGGTTGGTTTTTGTGAACACAAATTGCGTTCTTTGCGCCGCAATGCTGCTCGGCTCGCAAAGTTGACGGATTGCAAATGGCTTCTTTCCCCCCGGATTTGCCGGACTTATCGGGATATTCCCTGTCGAATCAGACTGTCGATCGCTTCTCTGCTTAAGATTTCCGCATTTCGGAAGCCCAGAAGCCTGCCGACTATTTTAGCAGGAAGCTTTTCGAGCAGCCGATTGTATTTATCCGCACAGTCATTTTAAATCAAGCATCCGCAGGCAACAGGCCGCGCCGTCTGCAAGCTCCCGAATTGGTTTCATCCGTGCTTTGCAGCGCAAGCTCAGGCATCGAAACCGGCGTTTCGGACAACAGACACACTTCTGCTCCAACGTCGGTACATCTGCCTTTTCTTCGGCTTCGATGCCCGCACAGCGAGCTTCTGCCGCATCTTTGCAGCCTCCACAGTTGGAGAATCTGCGATGCGATCCAGCAGCCCTTCTAGCGCATCAAAGCCGGACGCCATCCGCAGACAAGTCTACCCCATGGCGCTGCGGACGTTTTCCCGCGCCGCCGCAAGCCGCTGCCGAACAGATAGACAGCCAGCTACCAACAGAACCAGCACTGCGCTGAGGATAAGCATCCCCATAACCTCTTTGTCATTTCTCAGGCAAAAAGCACCGCAGGCGGGCATAAAACACGCATCTGCCCCGGCACTTCGGAAACATATGCCATGATTCATCAGATGCCACGGTGTTTTTTAAGGGTTCATTCAAGGAAAGCTCGTTTTTGCTATGATGGGATAAGTATACCACTCCGTCCGTCTATTTGGGATAAAACTGCATGAAACGTACCCAGACCGACATGAAACGTACTGTCCCGCAAAAAAGTCACAAAGAGATTCGGAGTATGAATTTCTCCTTTTGCACGGAGAAGCTGTAAATTCCACCGTATTTTTCCACCACCGCGCAGATGCTGCGCACGCCCATGCCGTGGCCGGGACGGGATGTCACCGGCAAACCGTTCTCCATGCGCACCGCATCCCGGCAATCGTTGACGACTTGCATAAAAAACTTGCCCTCCTTCTCGAAGGCCTGCACATCAATGCCCTCTCCACCGCGATTCACCGTTTCGCAGCAGGCGTGAATCGCGTTTTCCAGCGCATTGGACAGCAAAACGCAAAGCTCGGTTTCCCCGATGGGCAGCTGCGTCGGGAGTACCGCCCGAATGTGAAGGGGAATTTCCAGCGTTTCCGCACGGCGGGCAAAGGAAGAAAGAATCAGGTTGGCCGCCTCGTTTTCGCAATACACCGTGAGCTTTGCCGCCTCAATTTCATCGCTGATGGAGCGGATGTATTCCTGCGCCTGCACGGTCTGGCCGTTTTCGAGGCAAGCCGATAAATACTGCAAGTGATGGCGCATATCATGGCGGTAGGCGCGCGTTTTCTGCTGTGACTGCCGCAAGGAGTCGATCTCCCGCACCGCCTGAGAAACCTGAAGGTTCAGCGTGCTTTGCACTTGCTCCAAACGAGCCCGCTCGCGCTGCTCACGGGTCAGGCGGCTCACGAAGAACAGATAGGCTGTGCTGCAAATAAAGGGCATGAACTCCACCACGACGGGAGAGCCGGTCGAAAGAAGATCGGTATAGACCCTGGTGGAGAAATCGAAGGCATAATACAGCAGCGGAATCACGCCGAACTGAATCTGGGAAATCAGCGACATCTGCGAAACCATCTGCACGGACGGCGCTGCACGGAACAAAAGCAGCAGCAGCGGCAGCGTCACGGCAAGTTCCACGCTATACTGAAGCATTTCTCCGCCGGAAAACGCGGCGACCGCCACCAGCGCGATCCAACGGCGCATCTGGCAGCAGAGATAGGCCGTCAGCACCGAAATAAACGGCCAGAGCTTTCTCCGGCTGAGCACGCAGAGCGCCAGAGTCAGCGGCAGATGCGTGCTGAGCGGATAGGCCAGACGGTTGACTTCCTCCGGCGCGCAAAAAAGGAGCAGTCCCTGCACCAGAAAGATGCCGAAGGCGCAGACCGCCATGATCAGCACATTTCTCTGCTCCCATTTAACCGGGCAGAACGCGCAGGACAGCACCATGCCAAACAGCCCGACCGCAACGGAATTGGCGACTTGCAATACCGGCAGCATCATGACAGGAACACCTGCTTTCTCTGAAAGGCATATTCCAGGTAGCGATCCTTGATCTCACCGAATTTTCCTCTCGGAATGGGAAGCTCCGCTCCCCCGGCCATCGCGACGCACTTGGGAGCGACGATTTTAATGCGCTCCATATTCACCAGATATGAGCGGTGGATGCGGAGAAAGCCGCCCTTCTCCTCCAGCTGGGCGCAGAGCTTATCCATGCTGCCGGAGGCTTCCAGCACGCTTCCGTCGGAAAGGTGCAGCATCAGTTCCCGCCCGATTACTCCGCAATATTCCAACCGAGCCAGATCGACACGGGTCACGCCGTTTTTGTATCGAACGATCAATCCGGCATCGCTGCTCCGCGCACATTCCGCAATGGCGGAATCGAGCAGGCGGAACAGACTTTCCTCCAAAATCGGCTTGAGCTGGTAGAAAAAAGCGCCGACTTTATAAGAATCCACGGCAAATTCCTGTGAAGAGGTCAGAAAGATGATGCGCACCGCGGTATCGTAGCGGCGAATCTCCTTTGCAGCTTCCATGCCGTTTTCACCCGGCATCAACACATCCATCAGCAGGATGTCAAACCGACGGCCCCTTTCGATCTCATGGATCAATTCCAGCGGACTTTGGAAGGTAAGCGTGACCATTTCCTCGTTGCGGGACACACGGTAGTGATCCATCATCCTTTGAATCTGCCCCAATACGGACAGATCATCATCGCATATTCCGATTCGAATCATCTGCGCGCCCCTTTCTTTGGTATGAAACTAAATCTTAGTATAGCAGAAAAAAGTATAAAATAAAACCGACACGTCCAAATTTCACCAGGACGCATCGGTTTTGCAGCAGAGAAATGCCCTTATTCGTAGCGAAGCGCTTCGATGGGATCGAGGTTTGCAGCCTTATTGGCCGGGTAATAGCCAAAGAACAAGCCGATGGCCATGGAGAAGCCGACGGCCAGCAGAACGGACCCGACGGACGGCAGCGCCGGGAAGCCGAGCGCATTGGAGGCTGTGTAGCCCAACAGCGTTCCCAATAGAATGCCGATGATACCGCCGATTAAGCAGATGATCATCGCCTCGACGACAAACTGCAATCGAATGGCACGGTTGGGCGCACCGAGCGCCTTGCGCGTGCCGATTTCGCGCGTGCGTTCGGTGACGGAGACCAGCATGATGTTCATCACGCCAATGCCGCCGACCACCAGCGATATACCCGCGATGACCGAAATGGCGACGGAAACGGTGCTGAGCATGCTGCTCATCTGCGAAACCATGGATTCCATACTTACCGCGTAGACCTGAAAGCGCGCATTGTTTTCATAAAAGCGGTTCAGGAACTTTTCGATGCGTTTTGACGTGTCGGCAGAATCCGCGCCCGGCTTGGTGATGACGGTGACGGTCTGATAGCCGCCCTCCGACCCGGTGATGCGCTGCGCGGTGGAAACAGGAATGTAGAGCGAAGTGGACTTATCCTCCTCCGAAGCGGTGGACATCATCATCGCATAGGGTGAATCGACGTTTTTATACACGCCGATGATGGTGAAATTGAGGATGCCGTCCTGCACGGTCGCATGAATCTCCTGCCCCAGCGTCTCCTTATACGCCGTGCCGGGGAACAGCTTTTCAACCAGAAAATCCGAAACCACTGCGACATATTTGCGCCCCAGCTGATCCTTGTCATTAACAAAGCGTCCGCACAGCAACTCCACATCGTTGGCATCGCAATAAGCGGCGTTTGTGCCGGTGATGGAAATATTGGCATAGCGGTGACCGTCCTTGACCTTGCCGCTGCCCGCGCTTTCGGAGATGGAATAGCTTTGCACACCATCCAGCTCCTCCATCATGGAATCGAGCATCTCCTGCGTGATCAAATCGCTGGAAGCCGGCGTTTCCATGGACATCATGCTGTCCATTTCGCTGACCTTCTGCTGCACGACAACGGTGATGTTGTTGACGCCCAGCGAGGACATGGAGTCGGTGACAGAGCCGCTGACCGCGTCGCCCACGCAGAGGATGCCGATGACCGACGCAATGCCGATGATAATGCCCAGCATGGTCAGCGCGGCGCGCATCTTGTTGGACTTCAGGCCGTTTAAGGCCAGCAGCACATTTTCCCAGATGCCGCTCATGCTTCCACCTCCCCGGAGCCGTTGGGTATGATGCGGCCGTCGGAGAGCGTGATGATGCGGTCGGTCTCCGTGGCCAGCTGATAGTTATGTGTGATGAGGACAATGGTTTTGCCCTGCTTTTTATGCAGCGTGTGGAACAGATCCATCACGAGCCGCCCGGTCTTGCTGTCCAACGCGCCGGTGGGTTCGTCCGCCAGAATGATAGCAGGGTCGTTGGCCATGGCTCGGGCAATGGCGACGCGCTGCTTCTGTCCGCCGGAAAGCTCGTTGGGCATGTGATCCATGCGGTCGCTCATCTCTACCATTTCCAGCAGTTCCTTGGCGCGTGCTGTGCGCTTGGCCAGCGGGACATTGGCGTAGAGCATGGGCAGTTCGACATTTTTGAGCGCCGAGGTGCGCGGAATCAGGTTGAAGGTCTGGAACACGAAGCCGATTTTGCGGTTGCGGATGACGGAGAGCTGGTCGTCCTTGGCCTGATCCACGCGCAGTCCGTCAAGCAGATAGGTGCCTTCGGTCGGGCGGTCAAGCGCGCCGATGATATTCATCAAGGTACTTTTACCTGAACCGGATGCGCCGACGACGGAGAGGAACTCGCCTTTCTTGACGTCCAGCGAGATACCGTTCAAGATCTGCAATTCATTGGGTGTGCCGATATAAAAGCGTTTGATGATGTCGCGCATAACGATGATGGTATCGCCTTGCGTCTGCATTTTCTTTTCCATACGCATCAACCCATGTTCGGCAGAACCATGCCTTCGGTCACGGATTCGGGGTTATCGAAGATCAAGTCGCCTTCGGAAAGCCGGTCGCTGTTGACCTCGACTTCAAAATCGGTCTCCACGCCGGTGGTTACATAGACTTTTTCCACCGTGAGCATATTTTTGTCGGCCGGGCGGGCCACCATGACGTAAGCGCTGCCATCCGCATCATAGCCCACAGAGCTGTATAGCACGGAGAGCACGTTTTCAGTGCTGCTGACGGTGACAATGGCGCGCGCGGTCATGCCGACATACAGGCCGCCTTCGCCGGGATCGACGGAAATCTTCACCGCAAAGGAGGCGTTGCCGGAGGAAATGGTGTTGCCCTGCGCATCCTTCTGCGCGGTCACGCCAATCTCCTTGACCGTGCCGGAATAGGCAGTGTTTCCGGTTGCATCGGTCTTGACCACGACGGGCATACCCACCTTCAAACTGCCGATATCGTATTCCTTGACGCTGGATTCAATTTCGAGATCGTTCAGATCTTCGATGACGAACAGCAGGCTACCCGCCATGCTGGACTCGCCTTCGGTGACATAGACCGCTGTCACGGTGCCGGAGACCGGTGCAGTGACGGTGCACTTATCGATGTTTTCCAGCGCCTCTTCCAGCGACATCTCCGTCACGGTCTGATCGGTGCTGAGCTTGGCGCTTTCGACGTTATTGCCGTAGTTTTCCAACGCGAGGGAGCGCTGCTTTTTTGCTTCTTCAACAGCGGTCTTCGCACGATCCACCGCCTTCTGCGCGTCTTCATAGGCGGTTTTATAATCGTCCATCGCACTTTCGACCTCGGTATCCTTATCTTCATAGGTCTTGCGCGCCGCGTCGTAGGCCACCTTGGCGCTGTCGGTCTGTGCCTGCGCGGACTGATACTGTGCTTCCAGCTGCACGGCGCTGGCGTCACCCGCGCTCAATGCGGACTGCCACTGCTGATAGAGCTGATTGCTGCGCTCCTTGGCGGTGGTATAGGTATACTGCGCCTGAGAATACTCGCTGTCGATCTTAAGGGACAGCTGCAATTCACCTTTATTATAGGATTCGATGGCCTTATCGTAGTTTTTCTTGGCGGTATCGCGCTGCTTTTCCGCGTTTTCCAAAGCGACTTCCGCGCTGCGCACGGCCTGATCCTGGGCAATCTTGCCGGAGGAATAATTGGTGCGCGCGCTGTCGAGCGCGATCTGTGCGTTCTCCTCCGCCTGATCGGCCTGGAGCTTGGTTTTGTCATACTGCTTCTGAAGGTCGGTGGTATCGAACACGCAGAGCACGTCGCCTTCCTTGACCGCATCGCCTTCCTTGACGTTCAGCGTCTGCGCCTTGCCCGCGCCGCTGGCCTCCAGATAGACCTTGCGCGTGGAAGCAGACTGGATATTGCCGGTAAGGCTGATGGTATTGGACAAATCCTTGCGCTCCAGCGCAGTGGTGGTCAAGGTCTGGGCGGAATAGGCTTCCATTGCCTTCTGACCGATTGCCGAAAGGCCGACCACGCCCGCGATCAGCACGACGACAATGATCCCGACAACGATCAGGACCTTGATTCCCTTTTTCATCTTCGCCATAGGTTGTATCGCTCCTCGAAATATTTTTTCCATTCCAGTATACTGTTTTGATGTCTAAAAGCAATGAATAAAGTATGACTTTTGCATTCTGGCGTGTAAATATCGCGTTATCCTGTCTCAAATGACAAAAACGGAGGACAGGAAAAAATTCCTGTCCTCCGTTCAAATCAAACCTTACTTGCCGGAGCGATCCACATAGTGGGTATGCAGCAGCTCATGCGCCTTGTGGCTGTTGGGCTGGCCGAGGTAATCCTCGTACAGCTTCTGCACAGCGGCATTCTTATGAGACTTGCGCTGCGCCTTGGACTCGTCCTCGGTGTAGAGCGCCTTGGCGCGCACCACGCGGGGATCGACCTTCATACGGTCGCGCGCGGGCACGATCGGCTGACCGCCGCCGGTGACGCAGCCGCCGGGGCAGCCCATGACCTCAATGAAGGTATAGTCGGCTTCGCCGTTCTTCATCTTCTCCATCAGGATCTTGGCATTGCCGGTGCCGTTGGCCACAGCCAGCTTGATTTCCTTGCCGGCGATGGTGACGGACGCTTCCTTGACGCCCTCGATGCCGCGAACCGCGGTGTACTCGATGTTGTCAAGGTCCTTGCCCTCAAGGATATCCGCGACGGTACGCAGAGCGGCTTCCATAACGCCGCCGGTCGCACCGAAGATATCGGCAGCGCCGGTGGACTCGCCCAGCATCGCGTCGAAGCTCTCGTCAGGCAGATTCACAAAGTCGATGCCGGCTTCCTTGATCATGCGGGCGAGCTCACGGGTGGTGATGACCGCATCAACATCCTGAAGGCCGCCGTTAGACAGCTCGGGACGCTGCGCCTCGAACTTCTTGGCCACACAAGGCATGACGGACACAACGTAGATGTCCTTGGGATCGATGTGGTTGGTCTCAGCGTAGTAGCTCTTGATGACCGCGCCCAGCATCTCGTGCGGAGACTTGCAGGAAGACAGGTTCGGCAGGAACTCAGGGTAATAGTGCTCGATGTACTTGATCCAGCCGGGGCTGCAGGAAGTAATCATCGGCAGCACACCGCCATTCTTAATGCGGTTGAGCAGCTCGGTGCCCTCTTCCATGATGGTCAAGTCTGCGCCGTAATCAGTGTCAAAGACCTTATCGAAGCCCAGACGGCGGAGCGCAGCGGCCAGTTTGCCGGTGACGCGGGTGCCCATGGGCATATCGAACTCTTCGCCCAGCGCAACGCGCACGGCGGGAGCGGGCTGCACGACAACGTGCTTGGTGGGGTCGCCCAGGGCGTTCCAAACATCCTGCGTGTTGTCCTTTTCATGCAGCGCGCCGACGGGGCAGGCCATGATGCACTGACCGCAATTGATGCAGCCGACCTCACCCAGCTTCAGATCGAAAGCGGGCTCGATGACGGTGTTGAAGCCGCGACCGACGGTGCCGATGACGCCAATCTTCTGCACATTGGCGCAGGCGGCGACGCAGCGGCGGCACTGAATGCACTTGTTGGGTTCGCGCACAAGGGAAGGAGAAGACACGTCCGCAGGCAGCTCGGTCTTCGCGCCCTCAAAGCGCAGGTCTGCAACGCCCAGTTCCTTAGCCAGGGTCTGCAGTTCGCAGTTGCGGCTGCGGACGCAGGTCAGGCAGCTGCGGTCGTGGTTGGAAAGCAACAGCTCCAGCGTGACCTTGCGGGCCTCGCGGATGGCGGGGGTGTTGGTCTTGACCACCATGCCGTCCGAAACGGGCATTACACAAGCGGCGGCAAGAGCGCGGGCTCCAGTATCCACCAGGCACATACGGCAGGCGCCAATCTGGTTGACGTCCTTCAGGTAGCACAAGGTGGGAATCTGGATATTGGCCGAACGGGCGGCTTCAAGCACCGTAGTGCCGGCCGGAACCTGCACCTTGATGCCATCTATCGTCAAAGATACCATATCCATGCTCACTCACTCCTCTTCTATTTACGGGAAATCGCGTTGAAACGGCACTTCTCCATACATGCACCGCACTTGATGCACTTGGAAGAATCAATGACAAAGGGCTTTCTAACTTCGCCGGAAATTGCACCGACGGGGCAAACCTTGGAGCAGAGAGAGCATCCTTTGCAGACCGCGGGATCGATCGTGTAGCGCAGCAGCTTGCGGCAATGACCGGCCGGGCAGCGCTTCTCATAGATATGGGCTTCGTACTCGTCGCGGAAGTAGCGCAGGGTGGACAGCACCGGGTTGGGCGCGGTCTGACCCAGGCCGCACAGCGCGGAAGCCTTGATGTTCTTGGCCAGAGTTTCCAGCTTTTCAATATCGCCGTCTTCGCCTTTGCCCTCGGTGATGCGCTCGAGGATCTCCAGCATGCGGCGGGTGCCGATGCGGCAAGGCGGGCACTTACCGCAGGATTCATCGACGGTGAAGTCGAGGAAGAAGCGAGCGATATCGACCATGCAGTTGTCCTCGTCCATGACGATCATGCCGCCGGAGCCCATCATGGAGCCGATGGCGAGCAGGTTGTCATAGTCGATGGGGGTATCCAGCAGCGACGCAGGGATGCAGCCGCCCGAAGGACCGCCGGTCTGCGCAGCCTTGAACTTCTTGCCGTTGGGGCAGCCGCCGCCGATATCATAGATAATCTCGCGCAGAGTAGTACCCATGGGAATCTCGACAAGACCGGTGTTCTTGATCTTTCCGCCGAGCGCGAAGACCTTGGTGCCCTTGGACTTTTCGGTGCCCATGGAGGCAAACCATTCCGGTCCGTTGAGGATGATCTGCGCGACGTTGGCGTAGGTTTCAACGTTGTTGAGGATAGTGGGCTTATCGAACAGACCCTTGACCGCCGGGAACGGAGGACGGGGACGCGGCTCGCCGCGCTTACCCTCGATGGACTGCATCAGAGCGGTCTCTTCGCCGCAGACGAATGCGCCGGCGCCCAGACGGATGTCCAGATCAAAGTCGAAGCCGGTGCCCAGAATGTTCTTGCCCAGCAGGCCGTATTCGCGTGCTTCGTTGATGGCGACCTGAAGACGCTTGACCGCAATGGGATATTCCGCGCGGACATAGACATAACCCTGGCTGGCGCCGATGGCGTAGCCGGCAATGGCCATAGCTTCCACAACGGCATTGGGATCGCCTTCCAGAATGGAGCGGTCCATGAACGCGCCGGGGTCGCCTTCGTCCGCGTTGCAGCAGACATACTTCTGATCGGAGACGGAGTTGGCGGCAAACTGCCACTTCATGCCCGTGGGGAAACCTGCGCCGCCGCGGCCGCGCAGACCGGAAGCCTTGATGGTATCGATGACTTCCTGGGGCTTCATCTCGGTCAGAACCTTTGCCAGCGCCTTATAGCCGTCAAAGGCGATGTATTCGTCGATCTTTTCGGGATCGATGACGCCGCAGTTGCGCAGCGCAACGCGCTTCTGCTTTTTATAGAAATCGACCTCGTCCAAAGACTTGGTAGCGCCTTCCTCCTCGACTGCTTCCTTGCACAGCAGATGACGGACGATGCGGCCTTTAACCAGGTGCTCGCTGACGATCTCGTCCACGTCCTCCGCCTTGATGTGGGAATAGAACGCGCCTTCGGGATAGACAATGACAATGGGGCCCATGGCGCAAAGACCGAAGCAGCCCGTGCGCACGACCTTAACTTCCTTCTCCAGGCCGGCAGCCTTGATCTTCTCCTCAAACAGACGGATCAGCTCAGGGGAACCGGAGGAAGTGCAGCCCGTACCGCCGCAAATCAGAACCTGCGAACGAAACAAGTCCATGTTCTAAAACCTCCTAGAATGTGTACCTTATTTCTTTTTGCAACCGGACAAAGCCGGGCTGTTTACTCCACTGCGCCGATGGTGTATTCGGTCACAGGTTTGCCGTTGATCAGGTGTTCGCCAACCACGCGCGCGACCTTTTCGGGGGTCATCAGCACATAGGTGACCTTCTCCTGGCCGGGCATATACACTTCGACCATGGGCTCCAGGCGGCACACGCCGATGCAGCCGGTCTGCGTGACCATGGCGTCCTGAACGCCGCGGCGCTTGATCTCCTCGACAAACTCCATCATCACAGGGCGGGCGCCGGCCGAGATGCCGCAGGTGCCCATGCCCACCACCACGCGGATGCTGCGGTGATCGTTGCGCAGATTGATATCGTCCAGCGTGCGCTGGCGAATAGCTTCCAGATCCTTGATGGATTTCATAAAATTACGCACCTCCGTGTAAAGATTCGATACCTTCTTCGAGATAATCCTTCATCCAGGAGACGACCTCCGGGCTGTCCAGCGGGACAGGACCCAGGACGGCTCTGATCTCCTCGGTATCGAAGGAAAAGGACTTTCCGTCGACCAGATAGTCGAGATGAAAATGAAATTCGGGATTGGATACGACCAGCGAGATCATCGTCGCGGCCAGATCGCCCAGCGGTGGACGGTCAATGGAGGACAGCACAAAACCGGCCCGCATCTTCGTGCCGGCGCCCACAGTGGATTCGATGGAAAAGGTGCCGCCGGTAAGCTCGGCGTTTTCCTTGAACATCGGGATCCCCAGCCCCACCTTGCGTGTGGTGCGCGTGGTGGTAAAGGGCGAGGTGACGGTTTTGAGAAAATCGGGTGCCATGCCCTTGCCGTCATCGGACAGCGTAATGGCCACCAAATCCTTTTTGTGGTCGATCTCCACAATGATGTCCAATCTGGATGCCCCGGCCGTCAGCGAGTTCTGCGCAAGATCCAGAATGTGCAGTGATAGCTCACGCATAAGCGCTCCCTCCCGGATCGGATCATTTCTTCGGGGCGGAATCAGTACTTCGCCAGGATAGCCGGAATCTCATCAGGCGTCAGACGTCCGTAAACCTCATCGCCGATCATCATGACCGGAGCCAGACCGCAAGCGCCGAGGCAGCGGGTGGCGTTGAGGGTAAACTTGCCGTCGGCAGTGGTTTTGCCGACCGGAACATTGAGCTCTTCAGCCAGTCTGTCGAGCACGGCCTGAGAACCCTTGACATAGCACGCCGTGCCCAGGCACACGCCGATGACGTGCTCGCCCTGCGGCTCCAGCACAAACTGCGCATAGAAAGTGGCGACGCCGTAAACCTCGCTCAGCGTCACGCCCAGGCCGTCCGCGATGAACTGCTGCACTTCCTTGGGCAGATACCCAAAGATCGCCTGCGCTTCCTGCATAACGGGCATCAGCGCACCCTTGGTTCCCTTTTTCGCGTCGATGACTGCCTGAAGTTGCTGATACTTTTCCTGATCTTTGCAGCAATTGGAAGACATTGACCTTCGACCCCCTTGATGGTTGTTGTGTAAATCATGACATTTTTTTATCAGTGCCATTCGTTATGAGTTTAGCACACTTTATGTAAAAAAGCATCGTTTTTTCGGGACAAAAAAGCGCGCAATGTTGGATTTTACAATCAGTATGCCTATGCTAATTCCGACAAAATTCATATATTGTATTTTTCTCTTTCAATACTGATAAAGTAATATCAAGCTTCGTTATTTATTTAACTACTGATTGATTTATGAAACCATACGCATTCGGCACGCCTGCAAATATTCAAATAGTGCCTCCGCAGACCGCTCCGGCAAGTCCAGAAAGAATTCCCTTTCCGACAGATCCCCCAGCCGGTGCGCATCCGAAGCATAGAGAATTTTATAGTTCCCCGTGTCCACCCAGGGCGCGGGCGCGCCGCGATAGACCTCCAGCGCGGAAAACACAGGTTTTTCGGGCAGAAAGCCGAGGTTTCCGAGCAGGGAGTTGGACGAGCGGTTGATGTGCGCCGCCACGCAGATGCCGCCCGCCTCGGTGCAGCGGCGTTCGATCTCCACAATGCTCAGATCGGTCGCCTGGATCAGCAGTTTGGAAAGCTCCCCTTGCGCTTCATCCTCCGGGCCGAGGATCATTTGGTTGCCGAAAATTCGCTTGTTGTTGGGCAGGGGCGGCAGATGGTCATAGATCATCCGACCAAAATCCACCGCAGGATCGACCGCCGGAAAATAGCAGAGAATGTGTACCTCCTCCGACGAAGTAACCTCGATCCCCGGCAGCAGACATACACCCATCTCCCGCGCGGCAAGCGCGGCTGCGGGCAGATTTTCCGCCGCGTTGTGGTCGGTCAGCGCAATGCAGTCCAGATGCTTGACATACGCCATCCCGGCGATGTTGCAGGGCGTCATGTCGTCGTCCGCGCAGGGGGACAGGCAGGAATGGATGTGCAAATCAACGGCGCACTTCATCATTTTACGGGGTTGCCCAGCCCCAGCGCGTACATCTCGCCCGCCAGCTCATAAGAGGTTTTGCTGCTGCCCAGCACGGGGACGCCCTCCTCCGCCGCCTTATCCAGCACCTCTTTGGACATTTCGATGTTTTCGGGAATCAGCACGCACGCCATATCCAGCAGGGTTGCCACGGCGATGACATTGATGTGGTTCATCACGGTGATCCACGCCGTTCCCTGCGCGCCCTTTGCCATCACCCAAGACAGTAAATCGCAGACATAGGCGCTTTTGACCTCTCCTTCGAGATCCACGCCCTCGTTGAGCACCTTCGCGCCGAGCTTTTCGGCAAGTTCCGCCACCTTCATCCGATTTCCTCCTTATTATCCTGTCTTTTTATTTTCTCGTCTTTTCCGACATATCCACCATTTGCCTGGACATCTGCTGGATGCGCTGCTTCAGCTTGAAGATGCAGTCCAGCTCCACCGCAAACCCCAGCACCACGTCCTCCGCCAGCGCTCGGCAGGAGGGAGATCCGCAGGAGCCGCAGTCCAATCCCGGCAGCCCGGAGAGCACCTGCTCGATGCGCTCCATCTTCTCCAGCGCGGTATGAAAATCCTCGTCCAGCTGCATGGCGTTGTTGGGTTGAAGCAACAGCTCCGTGCGCATCTCCTCGCTCGTCAGCTCGATTCCCTCCGCGTCGGATTTCACGCGCGGCAGGTTTTCGGTCAGCTTCCGCAGCCGGTTCTTGGCCACATAGGTGTTTTCAAACGTCAGCGGCCCGCCCAGGCACCCGCCCACACAGGCCAGCCCTTCAAAATAGTCCAAATCGGAGAGGTCTCCGTTTTCGATGCTTTCCAGCACCTGAATCACATTCTCGATGCCGTCCACAGCCAGCGAGTTTTCCACGCCGACCGCCATCATCTCGCCGCCGGTCTGCGCCCAGCCCACGCCGTAGGTTCCGGCGTGCTGCAAACCCTCAAAGTGCCTTGCGCGCTTGAGTTCGGAATTGAGCATCCCATAGACGTCCATGATGGAAATAACGCCGTCCACATTGGACTTGCGCAGCAACTGCGGCGCCCGAACCTCGGTCATTTTGGCGGGACAGGGCGATAGAAAGAAGATGCCCACATCTTCGGGCGAAGCGCTCATGTTGCGGCAGACGCGCTTTCTTGCTGCAATCGCGGCTGCTTCCATGGGCGAGATCACATCCACCACATTGTCCAGCAGCTCCGGGAACCGCACCTGGATCAGACGCACGATGGCCGGGCAAGCGGAGGAGATCAAGGGCATGCCATTGTGAACCTTGCGGTCGCGCACGCGCTGCGCGATTTCGCGGGAGACGTATTCCGCGCCGCGAGCCACTTCATAAACATCGTCAAACCCGATGGCGATCAGCGCGTCAAGCAGCCGGCCGATATCGTTGAGGCCCTTGAACTGACCATAAAGCGTCGGCGCAGGCAGCGCAACCTTGATCTTGAACGATTTCATGCGCTCCAACGGCTCGGTCACGGCCACCTTGGCGTGATAGGGACATCGCTTGATGCACGCGCCGCAGTCGATGCAGCGCTCCTTGATGATATGCGCCGTTCCGCCATAGACGCGAATCGCCTCAGTCGGACAGTGCTTCAGGCACGTGGTGCAGCCCTTGCACTTTTCCTTTTCGAGCATGACGGAATGGTAGTAGACAGGTTGAGCCATACGCTTCCCCTTTCTCTTTTTTTACAGGTCTTCAGCGTACCGGCGCGAGGGCGAACTTCATCACGATCTCCGTACCCTTGCCCACTTCGGACTGAATGCTGAAATCGTCGGCGTTCCGTTTCATGTTAGGCAATCCCATGCCCGCGCCGAACCCCATGACCCGCACCTCTTCCGGCGCAGTGGACCAGCCTTCGCGCATGGCCAGCTCAATGTCGGGTATGCCGGGGCCGCGGTCGGTCACGCGCAGCATCACGTCGTCCTGCGTGACGGTAAAATCGATCTGTCCTCCCAGCGAGTGGATGATCAGATTCAGCTCCACTTCATAGGAGCTAACCGCGACGCGGCGGATCACCGAGCTGTTGACGCCCAGCTTTTTGAGCGTGCGCTTAATCTTTGCCGACGCTTCGCCCGCGGTTACAAAATCCCCCTTTTCCACCGAAAAGGCTTCAGAATACAGCGACATATTACTTTCTCCTCCTCCCTACGCCGGTCAAGCCGTTGGAATAGAGGATGCCGCTGGTGCAATAGAGCGTATGATCCGTGCAGAGCAGCACCATGCCGTTTTCCTCCGCCATTTCAATGATATCGGAAGTGGGCTTCTTGCCGCGGACAAAGACGATACACTCCAAATCCACCATCTCCGCCGTGCGGATGACGTGTTCGTTGACCAGTCCCGTGAGCAACACCGTAGAACCTGTGACATACGCCAGCACATCGCTCATCATGTCGGAGCTGAACGCCATGTCCACTTCCTGATCCAGCTTGTCCGCTCCCACCAGAACCTCAGCTTCCAGCAGGCGCGCGATCTCCCGTATAACCATAAAAGGCCTCCTTTGTGAATTATTCGTAAATCATCGCCGTGTAAGATTGATATTCAGTTAAGTTACCAATCCCAGTATACTTGATTTCAGAGGAAAGTTCCAGTGCATTTTCGGGTGGATTGTCGATTATTTGCGCAATTTCTTCTTCCGCCTTTTTCATCACTGCGTCCAATCCGGAAAGCGCGCCGTCCGCATCCTCGATCAGCACGCCCTCAAAGGCGTTCTCCCGCGCGGTACGCAGCTTTTCACACTGCGTTTCCAACCGCTGCAACGCCTGCTCCTGCGTGCACACCCCGGCATCCAGGTCCTGCCACAGATCCGAGAGCAGCCGCCCCGTCTGCTGCCAGACGGCAAAAGCGTCCCGCACGCCGTCAATGCGCCGCGCGCTGGCGGTCAGCTTCATCTCCACCGGTTCGGCACAGATCGTCTGCACGTCGGACTCAATTTTTTCCTCCCTGCGCATCCGCTCGGCCACGTTCCGGCAGGCCTGTTCGCTTTCATAGACGGAAAGCAGCACGGTATAGCCCTCTTCGCTGCGCACAAAGCCCGCGCCGCCGCGCGCTGCAAATTCTGCGGCGGATTGTTTTGCCTCTTCCAATGTCTCATACTTTCCTGCGGTGAGCGCAAAGGCTTCCACGACGGGAAAGGCTACGGTCTCCGTGATCTCATGCTGCGGGACGGGCGTGAGGTCAATCGTCTCGACCGACTCCGGCGTTCCCTCCGTTTCCGCTTCCCCCGCAAGCCGGTCGTGCAGCCAGTTGCCCAGCCCCATCGCCAGCGCCAGATAGAGCGCCAGTCCGGCAACGACCGCTGCCAGCAGCCACCCGGCGGCAGTCCCCCGCCTGCGCACCGCTGAGGTTCGGTAAGCGGAATGATAACGTCTTGTCCTCCTCTTCATAACTGCGCACCTCCTCATTCCGTAAAGGCTATGACGGCGGGCGCGCAGATAGAATCGCGGTTGCAATCGTTGGGCAGGATGCGGTATAATGTTAAAAAATAAAGAAGATCAGGGAGGAACCGCTCATGCCGCAGGTTCATCTG
The DNA here is from genome assembly GCA_905193155.1 of uncultured Christensenella sp. Lineage (GTDB taxonomy): Bacteria > Bacillota > Clostridia > Christensenellales > UBA1750 > Spyradocola. Next base: position 59,845 of record CAJJNQ010000007.1, on the reverse strand, counting down.
GACACCATTCCCATCTGGGACGCCTATAAACTGGACACCGAATGCCCGCTTTGCGCATTGGAGGACGCTTGCGAAAAGCAGTTTCTCGACATTGCGCTGGGCGGCGCGATGATGGAGCCGGATACGCGCATTGCCACCAATGAGCGCGGATTTTGCAGCCGCCATTTCGAGCAGCTCTTCGGCGCGCAGAACAAGCTGAGCCTTGCCTTGATGACGCACACGCACCTCAAGGACGTGATGGCAGGGCTTTCCAAGGAGTCCGCCGCGCTGCTCAAAGCCTTGGATGCCGAGCAAAAGCGCAATCCCGTCGCGCGCGCCGCATCGGGCGTGACCAAGGCTTCTCCGTTCCACAAGCAGCTGGCCGCTTCAGCGGACTATGTGGAAGGCCGGATGCACAGCTGCTTCATCTGCGAACGGATCGATAACACGATGGATCGCTACATCGAGACGGTCTGCTATCTTTATAAGAAAGACGAGGCTTTCCGCAAGGCGTTTGCGGAATCCAAGGGTTTGTGCCTGAAGCACTACCCGATGCTGCTGCGCGGTGCGGGCAAGCACTTAAGCGGGCAGACGCAGCTGGACTTTGTGCGCACGCTGATTGAGCTGGAGCAGAAAAACCTGGAGCGCACAGAGCACGATCTTGAATGGTTCACACTGAAGTTCGACTACCGCAACCAGGACAAGCCCTGGGGCAACAGCAAAGACGCCGTGGAGCGCACCATCAACAAGCTCAAGGGCCGCGCCATCGACGCCGAGCGCGAATAAGCACAAAACTCCCCTTTCCCATCAATGGAAAAGGGGAGTTTTGCAACACACGGAGGAGATTATTTCTCCTCTTTCTTTTCGTCCTTCTTCTCTTCCTGGCCTTTTTTCGGAATCATGTGATGCATGGGCGCATAGCACATCGGGCACAGGTCGGGATGCTTTTCCGACTCCATTTCATGGCCGCATTTGGTGCATACCCAAATCATGTCTCTGTTCCTCCCTTCGTCTGGATTTTTCTCTCTGTTTACATTGTAGCGCAGTCTTTTTTGCTCCGCAACCGAAATCCGAACATTTTTCGCCCGTTTTCCGGGATATGAAAAAGCCGCCGTCCTTACGGACAGCGGCTTTGTTTGCCTTAGAAACTGAGATTACAGCTCCGCGAAGTACTTGATGGTGCGAACCATCTGAGAGGTGTAGCTGTTCTCGTTGTCGTACCAGGACACGACCTGCACCTGATAGGTGTCGTCGTCGATCTTGGCAACCATGGTCTGGGTGGCATCGAACAGGGAGCCGAACTTCATGCCGATCACGTCAGAAGAAACGATCTGCTCCTCGTTGTAGCCGAAGGACTCGGAAGCAGCAGCCTTCATCGCGGCGTTGATGCTCTCCTTGGTGACGTCCTTGCCCTTGACGACAGCGACCAGGATGGTGGTGGAACCCGTGGGAACGGGCACACGCTGAGCAGAACCGATCAGCTTGCCGTTCAGCTCGGGGATGACCAGGCCGATGGCCTTGGCAGCACCGGTGCTGTTGGGAACGATGTTCTGCGCGCCGGCGCGGGCACGACGCAGGTCGCCCTTGCGCTGGGGGCCGTCCAGGATCATCTGGTCACCGGTGTAAGCATGCACGGTGGTCATGATACCGGAAACGATGGGGTACGCCTTGTTCAGGGTGTCCGCCATCGGGGCCAGGCAGTTGGTGGTGCAGGACGCAGCGGAGATGACCTGATCGTCCTTGGTCAGGTTCTTCTCGTTGACGGAGAAAACGATGGTCTTCAGGTCATTGCCAGCGGGGGCAGAGATGACGACCTTCTTGGCGCCGGCAGCGATGTGCGCCATGGACTTTTCCTTGCTGGTGTAGAAGCCGGTGCACTCGAGGACAACGTCCACGTCCAGCTCGCCCCAGGGGCAGTCCTTCGCGTCCTTGATGGCGTAGATCTTGATCTCCTTGCCATCGACGATGATGGAGTCCTCAGTGGCCTCGACGGTGTGCTTGTTCTCGCCGATCTTGCCGCAGAAAGAACCCTGAGCGGTGTCGTACTTGAGCAGGTGAGCCAGCATCTTGGGGCTGGTCAGGTCGTTGATCGCGACGACCTCATAACCCTCGGCGTCAAACATCTGACGGAAAGCCAGACGGCCGATACGACCAAAACCGTTAATTGCAACCTTAACCATTGGAAAAAACCTCCTTTAAGATTGAGTCCATTCGGTTACGTCTCCATTTTACGCTATTTGCCGTATAAAGGCAAGGGTTGTGTATGAAATTATCGGTAAATTTTTAACGGTCTAACTCTTTCGGTTGTTCCGTGCGCAGCACCTGACGGACGATGTAGAGCGGACGGCCCTTGAGCTCGTCGTACATTCTCTCAAAATACACGCCGCAGACGCCCAGCGCCAGCAGATTGATTCCGCCGACGCACAGCACCGCCACAATCCCGAAAGGCCAGCCGGTATTGACCTTCGTCACGCCCCAGGCGATCAGCAGCGCAATCAGGTCAATCAGCCCCGCCGCGAGCATCAGCCCGCCCAGCCAGCGCATGATGCCGAAGGGCTTGCCCGAGAAGGAGATGATGCCGTCCGAGGCCAATTTCAGCATCTTTTTGAGGGAATACTTCGTCACGCCCGCAAAGCGCTCCTCGCGGTCGAATTCGAGCGGCTCCTGGCGGAAGCCCGCCCAGGCGACCATGCCGCGCAGATAGCGGTTGTGCTCCGGCATGCTGCGCATCACATCGACGACCCTTTTGTCCATCAAACGGAAGTCGCCGGTATCCTTGGGGATTTTCCAGCCGGAAAGCGCGTCCAGCACGCGGTAATAGGCAAAAGAAGTGAATTTTTTGAATACGCTTTCACCCTGGCGGGATTTGCGCTTGCCGTAGACGACCTCCACGCCGCCTTTCCACATCTCCACCATCTGCGGGATCAGCTCGGGCGGGTCCTGAAGGTCCGCGTCGATGATAACCACAGCGTCTCCCCTCGCCTGATCCAGCCCCGCGCTGACCGCCATCTGCTGGCCGAAGTTGCGGGAGAAATCCACCAGCACCACATGCGGATCCTTTTTCTGGATATCGCTGGCCATGGCGAAGGTTTTATCCCGGCTGCCGTCGTTGACGAAGATCAGCTCGTAATTCTCCTCCATGCCGGACAACACGCTTGTCAGGCGGCGATAGCTTTCCGGAAGAACCTCTTCTTCATTATAGAGCGGCACAATGACCGAAATCAGCTTATTCATTGACAATCTCCGCGTCGGGGTCGAACTTGATGAGTTCCACACCCGCCTCCTTCAATATTTCTCTCGAAAACTCATCGGGATAATCATAGCGGTAAATCACCCGCACGATGCCCGCATTGATCAACAGCCTCGCACAGATGATGCAGGGGCTGTATGTGACGTACATCGTCGCGCCGTAGACTGAAACGCCCATGCGCGCCGCTTGAATCAGCGCGTTCTGCTCGGCGTGCACGGCATAGCAGACCTCCGCGCGCGTGCCGGACGGAATGCCGAGCTTGCGCCGCAGACATTCACCGCGCTCCACGCAGGGCTTGATCCCCTGCGGCGCGCCGTTGTATCCCGTGGTCAATATTCTCTTATCACGCACGATGACCGCGCCCATTTTTCTGTTCTTCTGATAGCAGGACGCCCAGCCGGAAATGGTATCCGTCATTTCCATAAACCGGTGATCCCATTTGGTGAATGCCACAGCCAGCACCTCCACATACTATATCTTGTCCGGGAACCGCTTACATTATAATCCCGAAAAGAGGGTGATGTCAAACATGCGTGCCGCAATTCAAAATCAAGAGATTTTCAGCCTTTCAGAGAGTTTTAGGCAGATATTTTGAAAATTCGTCTGAAATTTATGAAATTCCGATATCGACGCTGTTTGCGCTGAAGGGAATGTTTTTGTAAACTAATACCTGTGATTAGCACTCAGGCGTGACGAGTGCTAACAGATGATTGGATAACGATTTAGACAAGGAGGTCTATTCTTATGCGTATCAAGCCTTTGGCAGATCATGTGGTTCTCAAGAACGTCGAGGTGGAAGTGACCACCGCGAGCGGTCTGATCTTGGCGGGTGCTGCCGGCAAGGAAAAGCCGCAGTTTGCCGAGATCGTCGAGGTCGGCCCCGGCGGCATGGTGGACGGCAAGGAAGTCAAGATGGAAGTGACCGTCGGCCAGAAGGTCATCTATCAGAAGTATGCCGGCACCGAAGTCAAGATCGAGAAGCAGGAGTACACCATCGTTCGTCAGAGCGATATCCTGGCTATCCTCGAGGACTAAGTAAAAACAGCTTTCACTCAAGCATTAACGGAGGTTGATTATCATGGCAAAGCAGTTGCAGTATGGTGAAGAGGCGCGCCGCTCCCTTGAAAAGGGCGTCAACGTCCTTGCAGATACCGTTAAAATTACCCTTGGCCCGAAGGGCCGCAACGTCATGCTGGACAAGAAGTATGGCGCTCCCCTGGTCACCAACGACGGCGTGACCATCGCCAAGGAAATCGAGCTGGAAGACCCCTTTGAGAACATGGGTGCTCAGCTGGTCAAGGAAGTTGCAACCAAGACCAACGATGTGGCGGGCGATGGTACCACCACCGCGACCCTGCTGGCGCAGGCGATCATCCGCGAGGGCATGAAGAATGTCGCCGCGGGCGCCAACCCCATGCAGATCAAGAACGGTATTGCGCAGGCCTGCGATGCCGCGGTTGCCGCTCTGAAGCGCATTTCCAAACCCGTTTCCACCAAGCAGTCCATCGCGCAGGTCGCCGCGATTTCCGCCGGCGATCCCACTGTCGGTCAGTGGATTTCCGACGCCATGGAGAAGGTCGGCAACGACGGCGTGATCTCCATTGAGGAGAGCAAGACCGGCCACACCGAGCTTAAGATCGTCGAAGGCATGACCTTTGATCGCGGCTACCTCTCCCCCTACATGGCGACCGATAACGACAAGATGGTCGCGGTGCTGGACAACCCCTATGTCCTGATCACCGATAAGAAGATCACCAACATTCAGGACATCCTGCCTGTGCTGGAGCAGGTTGTGCAGGCCGGCCGCAAGCTGCTGATCATCGCTGAAGATATTGAAGGCGAAGCGCTGGCGACCCTGATCGTCAACAAGCTGCGCGGCACCTTCACCTGCGTTGCCGTCAAGGCTCCCGCCTTCGGCGATCGCCGTAAGGCCATGCTTCAGGATATCGCCATTCTGACCGGCGGTCAGGTCATCTCCGAGGAGATCGGTCTGGAACTCAAGGATGCCACCATGCAGATGCTGGGTTCTGCCCGCTCCATCACCGTGGATAAGGACAACACCACCATCGTCGAGGGCGCCGGCAAGAAGGAAGATATTGCTGCCCGCGTCAACTCCATCAAGGCTCAGCTTGAGGAGACCAGCTCCGATTACGATCGTGAGAAACTCCAGGAGCGTCTGGCCAAGCTGGCCGGCGGCGTTGCGGTTCTCTCCGTCGGCGCTGCGACCGAGGCCGAGATGAAGGAGCGCAAGCTGCGCATCGAGGATGCTCTGGCTGCGACCCGCGCGGCTGTGGAAGAGGGCGTCGTCCCCGGCGGCGGAACTGCGCTGCTGCGCACCATTGATGACGTGACCGCGCTGTCCAAGAAGGTTACCGGCGACGTTCGCACCGGTGTCAACATCGTGCTGCGCGCTCTGGAAGAGCCTGTCCGTCAGATCGCGGCCAACGCCGGTCTGGAAGGTTCCGTCATCGTGGAGAAGATCAAGGCCCGCAAGGATGTCAACTACGGCTTCGATGCGCTGAACAACGAGTACGGCGACATGGCGGCCAAGGGCATCATCGATCCTACCAAGGTTACCCGCTCCGCTTTGCAGAACGCCGCTTCTATTGCGTCCGTGCTGCTGACCACCGAGTCCCTGGTATGCGATCTGCCCGAAAAGAATCCTGCTCCCGCAGCTCCCGCCCAGCCCCCGATGTATTAATCGGTAAACACATAAGCAACTTAAAAAGGAGCGCTGCTTTTTCAGCGGCGCTCCTTTTTCGCGCCTGGAAGCAGCGCAGGTCTTTAGGGGGATGCGCGAAGGGGGGCCGCAGCCCCCCTTCGCTTGCGAAAGGCCCCGAAGGAATGGCAAAGTCATTCCTTCGGGGCCTTTCAAGCACTATGGATCACGTCGATTTTGCTGACGTTTGGATTAGAAGTTCTCCGCGCGGAGTTCGAAATAGGCCTGCGGATGCGCGCAGACGGGGCAAACCTTGGGCGCGTTCTTGCCGAAGTGGATGTGGCCGCAATTGGAACAGATCCACATGCACTCGTCGCCGCGGGTGAACACAGCGCCGTTTTCGAGGTTGCTCAGCAGCTTATTGTAGCGAGCCTCATGCTCCTTCTCGATCTTGCCGACCATCTCAAAGAGCGCGGCAATGCGGGTGAAGCCCTCTTCTCTGGCTTCCTTGGCGAACTGGGCGTACATCTCGGTCCACTCGTAGTTCTCACCGGCCGCAGCGTCTTTCAGGTTCTGCTCGGTAGAAGGAACCTCGCCGTCGTGCAGGAGCTTGAACCAGATCTTTGCATGTTCTTTCTCGTTGCCCGCGGTCTCCTCGAAGAACTTTGCGATCTGAACATAGCCTTCCTTGCGGGCGGCGGAGGCATAATAAGTATACTTGTTGCGCGCCTGGGACTCACCGGCAAACGCGGTTTGCAGATTGACTTCGGTCTTGGTTCCCTTGATGTTTTCCATTTTTCGTTTCCTCCTTGTGTTTTTCCGTCGTGGTCTTTTTTAATTATATACCCTTTCAAGCGTTAGTCAAACCGTTTGGCTGCGAATTTTTTCAAACAGGTTCAGGAAATCATCCAGGCTCAGCGTTTCCGCGCGAACCGCCGGGGCAAGCCCCGCTTCTTCAACGGCGCTCTGCGCCTGCGGGCGGCTCAGGCCATAACTCATCAGGTTATTGACCAGCGTCTTGCGGCGCATGGCAAAGCAGCTCTTGACCAGCTTCATAAAGGCTCTCTCCTCCACTTGCACCGGATACGGCCGCAGATCTAGCGCAATCACTTCGCTGTCCACATGGGGCTGCGGAATAAAGCTGTGCGGCGGCACAGACATCACGCGGTCGATGTCGGCACGATAGGCGCACTGAATCGCCAGCGGACCATATTCCTTATCCCCCTGCTGTGCCATGACTCGCTGCACAGCCTCCTTTTGCAGCATCACGCAGATGCGTTCCACGGGCAGGCCGCTCTCCAGCAAACGGAACAGCACGGGCGTGGTGATGTAATAGGGCAAATTGGCCACCACGTCAAACGGTTCGCCGCCGAAGCATTCCTGCGCCAGCTGCTCCAAATTCACTTTGAGCACATCACCCTGTACAAGCGTTACGTTTTTATAGGGTTGCAGCACGGTTTCCAGCACAGGGATCAGGTTTTTGTCAATCTCAATGGCGAGCACGCGCTTGGCGCTGCGCGCCAGCACATTGGTCAAGCAGCCCGCGCCTGCGCCGATTTCCAGCACATTGCGTCCCGACGCGCCGGAGGCGCGCACAATCTCCTCCAGCATCTCGTCGTCGATCAGAAAGTTCTGCCCCAGGCTATGCGTAAAGCGGAACCCTCTGGCCTGAAGCAGGGTGATGATCTCACCGGTCGTCATATCATTTTCACGTCCTTAGTCGAGTATGTAGATGGTGCGGTCGCGCTTGCGGCCGAACTTGGTGCATTCCGCCTCGGTATCGAAAAACACGTCGATGTGGTTGCCCGAAACGCCGGTATCCTGCGCCACGCCGAAGCCGTAGCCGGGAATATAAAGCTTGGTGCCATAAGGGATGACGGATTTATCCACCGCCACGGTGCCGACCTTGGGCCAGACGCCGGTCGAGGTCTTGCGGCCGGTATGGGTATAGGCCGTAATCATGACCGTCAGGGTCTTGGAATAGGTGTAGGTCTTGCCGTCCACCGTGATGGTGTTGTCGGTAACATCACTGGCATTTTTCTTGTTCGGGTCGGGCGTTGTTTTGGGCTTAGCGGTCGCCGTCGCCTTGGTTGTCTTGGACGGCCTCGCGGTCTTGGTGGCGGTCGTCGTCTTTTTCGGCGTAGCCGTGGGCTTTGGCGTGGGCTTCGGAGTCGGCGTGGGTGTGGGCTTGGTGCCCTTGGCCACAATGCGGTTCTGCGCCGCCTCCAGCACTGCTTCGGACGAAACGCTGCGCTCCGTTTCCACACCGTCTACCGTCACGACGCGATAGGTGACCTCCTTCACGCCCTCCGTGCCCTGCTTGACCATCTTTTCCTTGCCAAGATACAGATCATCGTCGTCCTGATAGGTGACGTGATATGGAATGCGCTGCTTTTCACTCTCCTGCGAGATGGTGACGCGGTTGACCACGATCTCCATCCCGGCAGAGACGCTTTCCAGCTTTCCGGGCTGAACAATGTCGTCGGCATCCACCTCCACCCCGGCCAGATAGAGCGCCTTGCTCACCGTGCCGTTGAGGATCGAGACCTGCCTCGTCTCTCCGTCCGCTGTCACGCGCACGGAAATGGCGCGGCGGACCAAGATCTCGTCGCCCTCGTGTACGGGATCGGAAAGCGTAGGATAAACCACATCGCCCTCCCCCAGCGTGATATCGTATTCCGTCAGCAGCTCCGCCACGGTGCGCGCGTGGGTTTTGACCTGCACGGTCATCGCGTCGTCGCTCAGCGTAACGTTCTTGACCGTTGCCAGCCGAACGGCCGGGCGAACGCTCAGCGCAAGGCCGCACGCCAGCACGGCACACAGCGCAATACACAGAGCCTGCACCGTGGGCTTCAGCGTCTTAACCTGCGCAAGGCCTCGCCTGCAGGCCGCCGCCAGCGCTTTTGCCGTCCAAACCGCTCCGCGTCCCATGGCGCGAATAGCGCAAACCACTGCGCACGCCACGGCATCCACTCCGCGGGAGAATCCGTTCCAGGCGTTCACCGCGCGTCTGCGCCGCTCTGCTCCCGTGCTTCTGCCGCGCTTTGGTTCTTTTCGGGGTTCCATCCCGATATTTCCCATGGAGACTTTTTTCCTTTCCTTCAGAGAATAAATGTTTTGCATTCTGCGCGGGAAGAAATCCCTCTGCCGCGCCCTTTGCGTCTCTATTTTAAGGGATTTTCTTCTATAAGTCAATTCCGCGCCCCTTGGGAACAAATCGAGTGCGATTTCCGTTCTTTACACAACGGTCTTTTTCCGTCATAATAGGAGAGGAAATGACGTACCCTGACAAGCGAGGACAAAATGCTATGAAAATGCGAAAAATCATCCGGACGCTCATCCTTGCGTTGATGCTCCTCTCTCTGCTGGCGGGCTGCGGAACGAGCACCCGCGATATTGATCTGAGCAAGGTGGTCTCCGCTACCGCCGACCCCAACGAGCCGCGCCAGAACCCCAAGCCCTTTCTGGACAACTATGTGCAGCTGCTCAACGCCTATAACTTCGGCGCATGCTACGCTTTGTTGGCGCCCGATACGCAGGAAGCCATCACACTGGTGGACTTCACGCAGCGCTATCAGAACATCTTTGACGGCATCGACTTCCAGGGGCTGACGATCTCCTATGGGGATCTCACGGTGGAAGCGGGCAAGCGCTACCTGCAAAGTGCGACGCTGACCTATTCCAGCGCGCTGCTGGACGAGTTCACGCAGGACGTGGTGTTCAGCCTGGATTATTCCGACAATGACAGCACGTTCTACCTCAACTGGACGCCGGCCATGATCTTTACCGACCTGACCTCATCTACAGAGGTCAAGCTGCGCACACTGCGGCCCGCCCGCGGTGAAATCCTCGATTCCGAGCACAACGCCTACGCCATCAATTCTTATGCGGAAAGCGTCTATGTTCAGCCCTCCAAGATCGAAGATACCTCTTATACCGTCACGGCGCTGGCCTCGATTCTGGGCATGACGACGGTGGATGTGGAAAAGGTGCTCTCCTCCTCCGCGGCGGTCAAATACGACTCTGCCGTAATCAAGGCCTATCCGCCGGGAGGCATTTCCGAAGCGACCGAGAGCGCATTGACGACGCTGCCCGGTGTGGGGGTGGACCGCACTTCCATGACCCCCATCCGATACTATCCCAACGGCAGCTTTTTTGCCCACAGCATGGGCTACACCTCCGCCATTACCGCTGAAGAGCTTTCCAAGCTGGATTCCAGCCGGTACGACATCTCTTCTTATGTCGGCCGCACAGGCTTGGAGGCCGCCTATGAGGATATCCTCTGCGGCACAAAGGGCTATTCGCTGGACATCTACGCCTCCGACGGGCAGCGGCTCTCCACGGTCGCCCGCAAGGAAAAGGTGGATGGGCTGGATCTGGAAGTGACACTGGATTACGACCTGCAATGCCGTGCCGAAGAGATGCTGGAACAGCTCAAGGAAGAGGGCAACGCAGGCGCAGCCGTTGTGCTGGAGCCAACGACGGGCGAGGTGCTGGCCATTTCCAGCTTTCCGGACTTTGATCCCAATCTCTTTGTGCTCAACTCCGACCCGGAAACGCTGGCCTCCTATGTGGCAGCAGATTCCAACAGCCCGCTATACAACCGCGCGGTGCAGGGCTCCTATATCCCCGGCTCCACCGTCAAGCCTCTGATCGCCGCCATGGCTCTGGATGACGGTGTGGTGGACGAAAACTACGAATTCACCGGCGAGATCATCAAAAAGCAGTGGACGCCCAAGGGCTATTGGCCTTATCCGCCCATCACCCGCGTCTCCAATTATTCCGGTCCGGTCAATATGTCCAACGCCATCACCAAGTCCGACAACATCTATTTTGCGGACGTGGCGCTGAAAGCGGGCTGGGAGAAGCTCGAACCCTTCCTCAAGATGATCGGCTTTGACGAACGCATCCCGTTTGATCTGCGCGTCTCCAAGCCGGGATACCTCAACAGCGGCAATTACGAAAACATGCAGCTTCTCGCCGCGACAGGCTACGGGCAGGGTGAGCTCATCATCTCCCCCTTGCAGATGGCGTGCATTTTTTCCTCTCTTGCCAACAACGGCGATGTGATGACGCCGCGCCTAGTGCGGGCGACCCGACGCATGGAGGGCACGGATTATGCGGTCGTAGACGAATATTCCGAATCCGTCTGGAAGGAAAACATCATTTCTGACCATGCGCTATCGACCATCGTGCCGATGCTGCGTCGCGTCGTGGAAGAAGGCTCCGGCCGAAAAATTCACATCAACGGCCTGACCATCTGCGGCAAGACCGGTACTGCCGAAATCGGTTCCGACAAGGCGCGCGAAATCGCCTGGATGATCGCGTTTGTCGAAAACGCCGATTACAATCGACTGGTCTGCGTCACACTGGAACTGCCCGCCAACTACAAGGGCACCATCCGTTACGACCTGGCGCGCGAATTGCTGATGCCCTGATTCCGTTCCGAATAAACCCCTGCCGCGGCGGGGGTTTTATTTACAGACAACAAAGCCCGGCAGAGTATCATCTCTGTCGAGCTTTGTTGTTCCCTCAAAACCGGCTTTTTTACAGCCGGTTCAAATGCCTTTGATTTCTTTCGCTCCACGCGGCAAGCCAAGCATAGCAGGGCCAGAAGCCGTTCCTGCGCAGTGTTTCGTCGAGCAGATGCTGCCCCTCCGCCCTGTTGCCACAAGCGCGCGCCTGCACGCTCAAGCCGTAGAGCACCATAACCGCCTCCAGGTCTTCCGGCTCCGCCTCCGCTTCGCGCAGTACCTGCGCAAAGCGCGTTTGATCTGCAAAGGCAGAAACCGCCTTTTCATAAGCCGTGTGGTGCCCAACCTCCATGCCGGGACGATAGGCTTTCAGCAGTGAGGGGTTTGCCCCCATCCGCCACGCGCTCAGCGTATGCCAATAGATCGCCGCGATGCCCATCTCGTCCCCGGCAAGCGAAAGGCATGCGGCGAAGTGCTCCACCGCAGCGCTGTTCTTCCCCTCAAAATAATCGCAAAGACCCAGGCGGTATTCCAGATCCAGCTCGTCCATGCCGAGTGTTTTGCAGCGCAGCAAATCCTGCCGCGCACGTTCGGTTTGCAGCGTGGAAAGCTCCCGCCCCGCGCGCAAGCGCAGCGTGTCCGGGTCGTCCGGGCGAAATTCCAGTGCCCGACCGAAGGCTTCCGATGCCTCGCGGTAGCGCAGTTGGCGGGACAATGCTTTTCCCAGAACCATACAGCTCTCGTAATCGGAAGCCTTTTTCCGTGCGGCGGCAACATCTTCGCTGTCAGTCACCTCGACGGGCTGTCCCAGCAGCTGGCTGCCCCACAATGCGTGTGCATCGTCAAAGTACTTCCCCATCATAATCCCCTCGTATACGGCGCAAAGCAATCATCGCAGACGATCTCGCCATTTTGCAGATGCGCATGGCTTTCCGCCATGCGCTCGCCGCATTTAGCGCAGGTGCAGGTCTTAAAGATGCGCGCTGTTTCCGGCAGTGCCGCCCGTGCGGGGCCGACATCAAACATTTCATGAAAATCGCCGTGCATCAGCCAGCTCTCCCGTTCCTGGCGGGAAAGCCCCGGCGTAGCGCGCAGCAGCAGCCGCACGCCCTTTCCGCTTTGGCGATCAAAAAAGTTGAACGCCTGCTTGCCGGTCATGCGGAAGATCAGGTTGCCCTTGCCCACCGTGCAGCCGAGCACTGCCTGCACCGCGTCCACGCCGCAGGCGTCGTTCTCGGTCACGCACACCAGCTCTTCATCCTGAGCGCGACCCGAAACGCCCAGCAGTTCCATGGCATATAGGCTCGCCTGATAGCCCACGGCTAACCCGCCGCAGGCATGTCCGTGAAACGCTACACATCGCTCCCAAAGCTCCTTATTTTTCTCCAACAACAACGCCTCCCGTCAGTCCAGATAGCTTCGCCCGCCGGTCACTTCCCGTCCGCGCGACTCAAAATAAGTGTTGATCGCGTACATCGCCAACACCAGCAGGAAAATGCACACACCCGGCGCGGCCAGCCAGTTCCACGCGCCGTTGGTAAAGCCGCCCCGCTTATAGGCCAGATGGATCATGCGCCCCCAGGTGATGCGCGACGCATCGCCCAGGCCGAGGAAACTCAGCGTGGCTTCCAGCATCACACAGCGCGCCACCGTCATGATGTAGCGGGAGAGCACGACCTCCTGCAGATTGGGCAGCACATGGCGCAGCACGATCCTCGCACGCGAAAAGCCGAGCACGCGAAACCCCTCCGCAAACTCGGACTGCATCAGCTGCACGGTGCGGGCGCGCACGGTCCGTGCGGTTGCGCACCAGCCCAGCGCCGCGATAATGCCGATCACGCTGACAAGCGTCCCGCCGCAATATGCCCCCACGACGATCGCAGCCGGAAGCATCGGGATCATCAGGAAAACCTGAATCACTCCGGAGGCAATTTCGCCCTTCCAGCCGGGCAGCGCGCCTGCGGCCAAGCCGATCAGCGTGCCCAGGCACAACGAGAACACTGCCGCAGCCAGTCCCACCAGCATGGTGGGACGCGCCGCATAGATCATCTCCGTCAGCAGATCATACCCCAGATCGTTGGTTCCCAGCAGGTGCTGCGCACTCGGCTTCTGCCACGGCGCATCCATCTCCGTTGGGCCGTAAGGCGCAAGCACCGTCGGAAACAGTGCCGCCACTGCAAACACGGCCAGCACGGTCAACCCGAAGATCAGCGCGGCTCTATTTCGCTTCATGCCGTTTGCACCTCGCTTTCGGATCGAGCAGCAGGCAGAGCAAGTCGGTCAGCAGATGAAACAGCACCACCATCAGAGCGCTGACGAACAGGCAGCCCTGAAGCACCGGATAATCCCGCGCGGTCACGGCCTGCATCATCAGGCTGCCCATGCCCTTGATGGAGAAGATATTTTCAATCACCAGCGATCCGGAGAGCAAAAAGCCCATGTTCATCCCCACCATTGTTAAAAACGGCTGGCAGATGTTGGGCAGGATCTGCGTAAAGGCAATCTTTGCCTCCCCCATGCCGCGGCTGCGGGCATAAAGGACGTATTTCTCTTCTCTCTGCCGCGCCACCGTGCTGCAAAGCATCAGGTATTTGGGCGGTACTGATCCCAGAACCAGCGTGCCGACCGGCAAGATGAGGTGCCAGATGCGGTCCCGCAGTGCGCCGCCCTCCGGCACGCGCAGGGAATTCAGCGCGCCCATCGGCAGCCAGCCCAGCCGGAACGCGAACAGCGCCAGCAACAGCAGCGCCAGCAGGAACGAGGGCACCGCATCCAGCGCAATCTGCATACCTGTAACGGCATTTTCTACCGGCCTGCCCTTTTTCATGCCCATCAGGCAGCCCAGTGCCAACGCAATCAGGCTGGAAAGGATGACGGCGGGCAGCGCCAGCTGCAAAGTAGCGGGCAGGCGGCGCAGAATCAGCTGCGATACCTCCGCCTTGTGGTGATAAGAATAGCCGAGATCTCCCCGGAACACTCCGAGGAGATACTCGCCGAATTGCTGAAGCAGCGGCTTATTTGCACCGGTCTTTTCGGCATAGAAGGCATATTCATCTGCACTGACTACGCCCTCGTCCATACCCACCAGCATCAGCACCGTGTCCCCCGGCATCAGCCGCGGCAGCGCAAAATTAAACACGAGGATCACCGCCAGGCAGATCACCGAGGTCACGATTTTCTTTTTCATGCCGCTTTATGGAGTTTCATCCAGGTCTGCACATTGAGCAGACCGAAGGTGCCGTCGGTCACAAAGCCCTCGTAGGCGGAATTATACGCCTGCACATGGCTGTCCCAATACAGCGCAACGGCGGGAATATGCTCGGCGTAGTATTCCTGCATGGCGGCAGCCGCCGCATAATAATCCTCCATCGTCACCGCCGCGTCCGCCTGATCGAGCAGCGCCTTATACGCTTCGTCATACACCTGACCGTAACCCATGCGGTTTTCTCCCCAGAGATAGAGCGAAGCCATGCCCTGGTTCTTCGCCATGCCAAAGGCGGTAAGGCCCGTAATGACGGCGGTCTGCGCCTGGTTCTGCTCGGTCAGTTCGCGGAAGGTCGCAACTTCCTTGATGTCGGGCACCAGCTCGATGCCGATCTGCGCCAAATTATTTTTGAGCAGCTCGGCATAGCGCTCATGCGCAGGCTTATCCCCGCGCAGCATCACAGGGAAGGTCAGCTTTTCGCCGTTGTATTCCACAAAACCGTCGCCGTCCGTGTCCTCACAGCCCGCCGCGGTCAGGTATTCCTTCGCCTTGTCCAGATCGCGGGTCAGCTCCGGGGTTTCGATATAGCCCGGCGTCCCCTCGGGAATGAAGCCCGCGCGCGAAGCCGAAGCGTAGGACGAGCCGAAGGTTGCGCGGAAGGCATCGTAATCAATGGCGCAGGCCACGGCCTTGCGGATGTTTTCGTTGTCAAAGGGCGCCTTATTGTTGTTGAAGATCAGCACCGCGCTGTTGGACGTATTGCGGATGGGCTGAAGCGTCAGGTTATCGCAGGCGGAAAGATCCGAGATCACCGTGGGGTTCACACCGCCGGAATAGCGATAGGCCATGTCCACCTGGCCGGACTTGAGCGCCATGTAGAGCGTATCCTCGCTGTCAAACAGCTGCACCAGCACCTGGTCGAAGGCGGGCTGGCCGTCAGGGTAATTCTCCACCGCGTCAAACTCGATCACGCCCGCGTCGGCGTCGAAGCGCGCATAGCGATAGGGGCCGCATCCGATGTTGGCCTGCTCATTGGGCACAGAAGCATAGTCCTCCACGCCGTCATAGATGTGCTTGGGCAGGATGCGCAGCACGGTGAGGTTTGCCAGCTCGCGCGGGTTGGCCGCCGGCAGGATCAGGTTGATCGTGCGTTCGTCCGCCACTTCGATGTTTTCGTAACGGTCGGCATATCCGCCGCCTTCCTGCGCGTCGAGGAAGGTGAGCGTGAAGGCGATGTCCTCCGCGGTGACGGGCTGCCCATCGTGCCAGGTCATGCCCTCGCGCACGGTGAGCGCCCAGGTCTTGCTGTCCTCCGTCGCATAGTCGCAGAGCAGCGGCTGGTAATCGCCGTTTTCATCCAGCCAGACGGGCGCAAGCTGCGAAAGCGTGCCGGAAATCACGTCAAAGTTATATTCACTGCGGTTCGCAGTCAAGATTTCCGCCGTCGTACCGACGATAAACACGCTGTCCTCTTCGGGCTCAGTCGTCTCTTTGGGCTGCGTTTCCTCCGCAGTGGTTTCCTCCGGTGCGGCGGTAGGGTCGGCGGACTCCTGCACAGGTGCGGCGGAACAAGCCGTCAGCAGCAGGCACAAGACAAGCAGCAGGGCAAACAGTTTCTTTTTCATTTTTCTTCTCCTTTATCTTCGATCATTTTCGATCATTTTTCCATCCGTCAGTTGATAGATGCGATCCGAGACCGAATCCACCATCGGGCGATCATGAGAAATGAGCAGGAGCGACAAACCGCGTTCCTTTCTGAGTTTCTGAAACAGACGCAAGATCTGCGCCTGCGTGGTCACATCGAGCATGGAGGTCGCCTCATCCGCAATCAGCAGCTCCGGCTCCAGCGTCAGCGCCCGCGCTATCAGCACGCGCTGCGCCTGCCCGCCGGAAAGCTCACCCGGCCGGCGATGCAACAGCTCCTCCTCCATTCCGACCGACAGCAGCAGTTCTCGCGCACGTTCCCTTGCTTGGCGCGTATTTTTCACCAGACGATGTGCGCACAGCGGTTCGGCGACCGCGTCCTGCGCGCACTGTAAGGGATCGAGCGAGGCGTAAGGTTGTTGCGGAACGAGTTGGATGCACCGATGCATCTGCGGGGCATATCTTCCCTTTCCGTCATAGAGCGGCGTGCTGTTCCAGGCGAGAGTTCCCCCGTCCGGGTGTTCCGTACCGCACAAAATCTTGGCGATGGTGGACTTTCCCGTGCCGCTGGGGCCGACAATACTCACCCATTCCCCCGGCTGCACAAGAAAGTCAACACCGTTGAGCACGCTTTTCTCCCGGAAACTTTTCTTCAGGCCGCAGACCTCAAGCATCCTTCCGCCCCCTTCCGGGCAGATCGTCCAGCAGCTGCCGGGTGAAGGTGTGCTGCGGATGCGCCAGCACCGCCTGCGTCTCCCCCGTCTCCACCGCGCGCCCGTCCTGCATCACGAGCAGCCGTTCACAGGCCGAAGCCACAGATAAGTCATGCGTGATGAGCAGCACCGCTGCGCCGGGAAAGAGCGCATCGAGGTTTTGCAGGAAGAGCGCGGTGTTGTCTCGGTCGATGCCCTTGGTTGGTTCGTCTGCGATAACGAGGCCGGGCTGCCCGGCAGAGGCCATAGCCATCACCACGCGCTGCGCCATGCCGCCGGAGAGCTGGAAGGGATAGCTGCGCAGCACGCGAGCGGGATCGTCAAACCCCACGCGCCGCAGCAGGGTCTCCGCTGCGGTTTTTCGCTGTGCGCGCGCTATTCCGTTGCGGGCCAGCGCATCGTTCATCTGGCTTCGCACAGACAACACAGGATTGAGAAAGTCTGCGCCGCTTTGCGGAATCAGAACATGGCTGCGGCCGAGCAGCGCGCGGCGCTTCCGCCGCGGCAGGGTCAGCAACTCCTCCCCTTCCCAGCGGACGCTGCCTTCCGCGCGGCAGTTTTCCGGCAGAAGGCCGAGGATCGCCAGCGCAGTCATGGTCTTTCCGCAGCCGGACGTGCCGACGATAGCCAGGCGCTGCCCGGGAGCGATGCAAAAATCCAGCCCGCGCACAATTGCGCTTTCGCTGCCGCCGGAAAGCCTTGCGCAGACGCGCAGGTTTTTGACTTCCAAGCCGTTCACATTGCATCCCTCCCTTTCCCATTTGGCCAAAAAAGGCATGGCGATCCCCTGCTGGGGAACCCATGCCTTTCGTACAGCATCCGTTCAGACGATTATTATGGTTTTCCACGAGATTTTACGCGGGCGTTCTCGTCCGCAGGGACGGCTTCCTGCCGGCCACAATAATAAAAGTATACCGAAGCGCCGCCCCTTTGTCAAGGAAAGAACAGAACCGTCCCGATGAACGGAACGGTTCTGCGCATCGCGTTTTTATTCCTCTTTCAGCAGATGCTGCGCCGCCAGCACCAGGAACATATAGTTCGAGGAGCCGCCGCCCAGCACATACTCGGTCTGCTGCCACAGGAACGGGAATTCCAACAGCTCCGGGAAGTCGGGACGGATCAGCGCCGTACCGGACACCACACCACCGGGGGTGTACGACCAATCAGCGCGGTTGATGCCGTAGGCAACGGTCGCGGATTTTGCGCCCACGCCGGAAGCAAAGGACGCTGTATTGGAACCGGGATGGCAGCCGAGCACGAAGTTCAGCGCGTTGTAGATCATATCCGGCCCGAAGATCTCCGGGAAGGCCGCATGCAGGAAGTAATACTGGAAGCCCATGCTCTGAATGCCCCAGCCCGCGCCCCAGATGTAGGGGTGATACGGGATGCCATAGGGCGTTTCGGCGCTGAGCTGATCCAGCTCCTGCTTGAGGGTCTGCATCGCCTTGCGCAATTCGCTTTCAAAGTGCGCATCGTTCACCGCCTTGACGGCGCGCGCGGCGATCCATCCGAGGTTCTTGATGTTCTTCGCGATAAAGTTCAAATTTTCCAGCAGGAAAGAACGGTACACTTCCTCGCCGGTGGTGAGCAGCAGCTCCGCCGCGGCGTGGATCTTGGCGGAGAGCGCCTTGTCATCCTCCACGCGGGTGACGCGGTAGAGTTCCTGCGCAGCCTCCAGTGCGTGCGCGCTCAGTTCATCGTTAAAGCCCTTCAGCGCACGGGACGAAGCCGCCAGCTGCGCCGCTGTGGTCAGTTCACGCGGAGGATTGTCCTCGGTAAACACCCAGCGGTCATCATCATCGCCCTTGATGTTCTTGGTCATTGCGGCGCTGTCGCCCAGCAGGACATACTGCCGCAGATGGCTGCAAATGATGCCGCGGTACAGACGGCCCAGCGAGCGATAGCCGCCCACAACAGAGAGCATGCCGTGCTCGATCTGCTGGAGGATATCGTTCCGTCCGTCGGGCTGATGGATCTCCACGACCTTGTGCGCCTGATCGACGGTGGTCGTGTCGTAATTGACGTTGAAGGCTTCGTAGGCCAGCGCGAGGATGTAGCACTCGCCCGCCTGCGACTCAATGCGCAGATCGAAATCGCCAGCGTCGTGCCAGCCGCCGACGTTCAGGCCGGGCACGGAATCGCCGGGCTGATATTTCGTCAGCGTGGACGGTCCCTGCACATATCCGTCGAAGTGATTGCGGTTCACCGGGGCGATGCGCGCATCGTCGTCATGGCAGAGATCGTGCCAGACGCGGTATTTTTCATTGATGCGCATATGGCACATCTGCACCGGCAGGAAGTACTCCAGCACCGGCTGCCACACGCCGCGGTCGTAGACATCGCTTGCAATGCGGAAGATGGCGGATTCCGACGCGCCGTAGCGCACCTTGTAAAGCCCTTCCTCCTGCACAGCGGTAAAATCAAAGCGCAGGTATTCATAGCGGAGGAACTGACCCCATTCCTCTCCGTTCAGCGTCTGCACGGGCACCTCGCCGTTTTCGGTGATCTTCACCAGCGCGGCCTGTCCGCGGGCGGGATCGTTGCGGTCCAGCTCCACGATGGCGACCTTGGGCTGCGCAGGATGATAGCCGACCTGAGAGACCTGCACCACCGGCGCGCTGAGCCAGCCGGGAACGACATTGGGCTTGAGGATCCAACGGATCGCGCCCTCGGTCTTTCCCTCCGGAATCTCGCTGCTGAGCACGAACCATCCGTTATTGTGGTTCATGCGCCCGTCGTAGAGCTTGAGCGGCGCGCCCTCGCTTTCAATCGTGAAGCGGCTGTACGCATCGTCCGGTCGGCAGGTGAAGCGCTGTCCCACAGCATAGGGCTCCGCAATCAGGTCGTCTGCCACGATGGGATTATACCCCTTGTTATTTCCCGCAAGGAATTCACGGGAAACGCCGCCTTCGGGCATCGGGAACTTGCCGGAGTGGTCGTAATTGGCCTTCTGGCTCATCGTCGGGCCGTTGGGCTGGCGCGGGAAGACGCCCTGCTTGCCGTCCATGATCCACGGCTTGCCGAACAGCTCGCCGGGGAACAGCTCCATGTTGAAGCAGAGCTTCCCTGCAAATTCCGCAGGCACCGGGCGGTCGAGATCCACCGTCACCACAAGATCTTCCTGCCGTCCCTGCACGCTGACGCGGTAGGAAAGCTCCAGATCGGGATAGATCATCGGGTTAAAGCCCTTTAAGTGATTATTGAGATCAGGATAGGAAAGTTCGGTGACGATACTGTTCTCCTCTTCGGAAAGCACGCGCTCCCCCTGCTTGGGAATGGGCTGCCACTGCCCCGGCGTCTGTTCGAAGCGGATGTCGCCGTTGGTCGCCACGCGCTTACCGTGCATCAGGATGCTCACACCGGACTGATGTCCCGAAGGATAGATGTCGTCAAACGCCATCACATCCACGCCCTGGTTTTTGAAATACCCCAGCTCTTTATTCAGCCGAAAGCCCTTGTTTTCTATCATAGTCGCTCCCCCTTTGATCTGTGCATGAATGGGATAAACCTGTTTTCAGCGTATCACAGGCGGGAATAAATGTCAATGCAGCGCTCTTTTCGGGCATAAAGATCACAAAAAGAACGAAACCCTGCCGCGGTTTTATTTGCCGCAGCAGGGTGATTTCACTTTTCTTTAGGCTTTGCCGTTTGCGTGCATCACGCGCTCGATGAAGCGGATCACGTTCAGGGCGCAGCGCTGGGCTTCGCCGCGGGTCACGCCGTCGGGATCGCGCAGAGAGGGAACCAACGTGCGGGCGGAAAGATCTCCCTCTTCGCCGATAACGCCGGGCATCAGTACGTCCACCTGTGCGCGCACGCGCACCGCGTCGTTGCGCAAATTCGGAAACTCACGGGATTCACCCTCCTGCATCCACCAGTCGGTGATGACCAGACCGTCGTAACCCCATTCGTTTCGCAGAATCTCCGTGGCCAGCTCGTAGTGGTAGTGGCTCCACACGCCGTTGACCTTGTTGTAGCTGGTCATGACGGCGAGCGGCTTAGCTTCCTTGATCGCGATTTCAAATCCCTTCAAGTAGATTTCGCGCAGCGCACGCTCGCTGACCTGCGAATCGTTGCGGTTGCGGAAGCGCTCCTGGTTGTTGCAGGCAAAGTGCTTGACGCAGGCCGACCGGCCGGTGGACTGCACGCCGCGCACCATGGCCGCCGCCATTTTGCCTGTCAGATACGGATCTTCGGAGAAATACTCGAAGTTGCGGCCGCAGAGCGGGTTGCGGTGAATGTTCATGCCCGGCCCCAGCAGCATATGCGTATCAAAGTGCTCCATTTCCTTCGCAACCAGCGAATAGAGCTGCTCCACGCCTTCGGTATCGAAAGTGCTGGCCAGCGCGGTACCGCAGGGCAACAGCGCCACCGTCTCGCGGATGCGGATGCCCGAGGGGCCGTCTGTGGTAATCATCGCAGGCAGACCGCGTGCGCGCAGCCTGTCCGTCACGCCGCCGAACGCGCCCGCGTTGCCGTCCGGGCCGTAGCAGGAGTTCATCAGGCCCTGGCCATGGGTGATGTCGTCCAGCTCCTCATCGGTCAGCTGCGCCACAAACTCCTCCGCGCTGCGCTTGCCGCTGAGCACATCCGCAAAGGGAATGTCCTGTGCTTCCGCGTGCAGTTCGGCCGGGAGCTGCGCCAGGATCTCTGCTTTGATGTCCTTTTCCTGCACCGGAACGTCCTCATAGGCAATTTCACCCGCACGGTTGACCATGCGTTGGAATCTGGATTCCGGCTTGACCGCCATGTTCTCGTGCAGACGCTCAACCACATGGAGCGCATCCAGCGTAAATTCCAGCACGCGCTCGGCATCGCGCACGTTCGCGCCCACTTCCACGCCGTAAACGCCCGCCTGCAGCACACGGCAGCTCTTGTTGCCCGTCGCGCCCGCATCATCGTAGGACGCAAAGTCCGCAAGATCCACGC
This sequence comes from uncultured Christensenella sp., assembly GCA_905193155.1. Lineage (GTDB taxonomy): Bacteria > Bacillota > Clostridia > Christensenellales > UBA1750 > Spyradocola. Next base: position 37,992 of record CAJJNQ010000007.1, on the reverse strand, counting down.
GCAGCTTCAGCATTTCGCTCTGGCCGGGCTTCAGAAGGCCGGTCTTGGCAAACGCCGCCAGCACCTTGGCCGGGTTGCCGAGCACGCCGCACGGCAGCGTCAGATAGCACTGCACAACCTCACGGCCCGCGATGTCGCCGGTGTTTTTCACCTCGACGGAGACGCTGATTTCATCGCCCTCGCGCTGCGCCTGCGCCTGCATCGCAAACTGCGTATAGCTCAGTCCGAAGCCGAAGGGATAGAGCGCCTTTTTCTTTGCAAAAGTTTCAAAGTAGCGATAGCCGACATAGATATCTTCCGCATAGGCGTTGAACGCCTTTCCGCCGAAGTGCGCGCTGCTGGGATAATCCTCATACCTCCGAGCGATGGTGTCCGTCAGCCTGCCGCTGGGATTGACCTTGCCGTAAAGCACGTCCGCCGCGGCAAAGCCGCCCTCCATGCCGCCCTGCCAAGCGTAGACAATGGCCTGAATGCGGTTGCCATAGTCCTCCGTCCAGCCCATGTCGATCACGTTGCCGCAGTCCATCACCACGCAGACCTTGTTAAAGTGTGCGGTCACGAAATCCAGCATCTGCTTTTCGTCATCGGTCAGGTAATAGCTTCCGGGTTCAAGCAGATTCTCGCGGTCCTCGCCCGCTGCGCGGCCGATCACCACCAGCGCGGCATCGCTGTCCTTCGCCGCTTCCGCAACCACCTCTTCCGTCAGCGGCATTTCCGGATAACTCATCGGCCACTGCCCCCAGGCGCTTTCATCGGGCAGATTGCCGGGCACGGCGCACCACTGCGCGTAGCGCTCCGCCAGCTTTTCCTCCACCTTCACGCCATTCTTCCGCAGGCCGTCCATCAGGCTGGAACGATAAGGCGGGATCACGTCGCCGCCGCTGCCGTAACCCACCACAAAATAGTTCACCGCACAGCGGCCGAACACCGCCACGGTCTGCTCCGCGCGCAGCGGCAAGAGCTTGTTCTCATTCTTCAGCAGCACAATGCCGTCTGCAGCCATCTGCCGCGCCGCCGGCACGATCTCCGGCACCGAAAGCACGCCCGATACCTTGACCACCGCGTTCAAATCCTGTTCCAAGCCCGTGCGAACGAGCTTCAGTTCGTTGTCATCACCCATATCTTTTCACAGCACCTTTCCATCCGGACAACCCTGAAGTTGACCTTCCATATCTTATACATTCCACATTCATGTTCAATCTTCCTGTTGCTTTTCGTTAAGAAAAGCTATAATATAGGGAGAACATCCGCACTTAAGGAGGTTTCCTCATGAAACAGATCCGGGCTCTTGCACTTTGCGGCGTTACGGCGGCGCTTGCCGTTGCGGTGATGGCTGCCGGCGGTGTGCTGGGCATCGGCACCTATATTTCGCCCCTAATCGCAGGGATGTGCCTGCTGCCCGTGGGGTCTCTGCTGGGGAAAAAATACCACATCACGCTCTGGCTGGCCGTGTCCGCGCTGAGCTTTCTGCTCGTTCCGGATATCGAGCAGAGCCTGATGTTCCTGTGCCTGTTCGGCTGCTACCCCGTTCTCCGTCCGCTCTTTGAGCGCTTGCCCCGTATCCCGCGGCTGCTTTGCAAGCTGCTGTTCTTCAACGCCGTAGCCATTGCACTGGAAGCGCTGGTGATGCTGCTGCTCGTCCCCGAAACCATGCAAACGCTGCTGCTGCTTTTGCTCCTTGTGCTGGGCAACGTGGTTTTTGTGCTCTACGACGTGCTGATCCCCCGCATCGCCTATCTGCTGAACAAACGCCTGTCCGCTTTTCTTCGTTGAACGTAAAAATCCGCCTGATTCAGGCGGATTTTTGTTATTCCGAATCTTGCAGCAGCAGGACGTGCTCGCAGAGCTCACCGTTCATGAAATGCGGCTGCTCCAGCTCCTTTGGCGGATCGTAGCTGACCCAATAGCCGGGCACGATATGCACATACCCGCAGACGGGGCATTTATAGATGTATTGATCCATCTTTTTTCTCCTTTACAGGCGGAACACGTCGTCGTAGTACCGCTGTGCGCGCACGCGCAGCTCCTCCGGATCAATATCCGCCACCACACCGTTTTCGCAGACGATACGGCCTTCCACCATGGTCAGCACCACGTCGCGGGAGTTGCCCGCGTAAACGATGTGGTGGATCAGGTTGGTCATCGGCTGATAGCAGGGACGGTCGATATCGACCAGGATCAGGTCGGCGCGGAAGCCTTCGCGCACGCTGCCCACGTCGTCATAGCCCAGCGCCAGCGCACCGCCGCGGGTCGCGATGTAAAGTGCGCTTTCCGCAGGAACGACGGTAGCGTCCAGTGCGTTGCCCTTGTGCATCAGCGCGCAGATGCGCATCTCTTCCCACAGATTAAGGTTGTTGTTGCTGGCCGCGCCGTCGGTCGCCAGCGTCAGCTTCACGCCTTTTTTCAGCATTTCCGGCACGCGGGCAAAGCCGCTGGCGAGCTTCAGATTGGAACAGGGATTGTGCAGCGCGGCCGCGCCGGTACGGGCAAGGATGTCGATGTCCTCATCCTCCAGCCAAACGCAGTGCGCCAAGAATGCGCGGTTGCCTTCGAAGAAGTCCGCGCGTTCGAGCAGCCTGACCGGGGTTACGCCATAGCGCTGCTTGCACTCCTCATGCTCCCTTTTCGTTTCGGAAACATGGATGTGCAGCGGACAGCCGAGCTTGCGGGCAGTTTCGCCGCAAAGGCGCAGGTAATCCTCCGTATTGGTATATTCCGCGTGCGGGCCGAGGCCGACGCGGATCAACCCGCCCAGCGCGCCGTCCGCCTCGTTGTGAAAAGCAATGGCGTCATCCAGCTGCGCCTGCGCGTTATCCATCTGGCCGAACAGCCCCATGGACAGCGTCGCGCGCAGCGGCACCTTTTCCAGTGCGGGCAGCAGACCGCGGCACTGGGTATACATGTCATTGATGGTGGTCACGCCCGCCCGCGCCATTTCACAAAGCGCAAGCTCCGCGCCGCACTCCACGCTGTCCGGCGTCAATCGGGCCTCCATCGGAAAGATACGGGTATTGAGCCAGGTTTGCAGCTCCAAATCGTCTGCCGAGGAGCGGAACAACACCATGGGCAGGTGCGTATGTCCGTTGACGAAGCCGGGCATCAACATCTTTCTGCCCTTGCCGTCAATCACGCGCGCGCCGGTTTCGTCCTGCGGCTCCGTGCCCACATAGGTAATCCTGCCGTTCTGCACGCGCACGGAGGCGTTTTCCAGCACGCGCATCTGCTCATCCACCGTCACAACCCACACGTTTTTGAACAGCGTATCCATCCTTTAGGCCACCCTTTCGTCAGCCGACGTGAATCTCAAATTCGCAGTAGGGATCGCCGTTGGCGCAGCACTTGGTCTCGATGACCTCGACGGGACGGCCGAGCGGCTTGGAGAAGCATCCCGCAGCAGTGCCTGCCTCATAGGCGCAGATCTTCATGCCGATGTTGGGCAGGCCATAGCAATCCGCGCACTCATAGTGGCGGTAAATGCCGAAGTCCTCGCGCGCCACCACGATCTCCTCGCGCGCATAGCGATGCGCGGCGGCGATGGGCTGGTTGGACTGAAGGATCTCGGGCAGGGTCTTGCCGACGAGCATGGGCGCAATGAACACATCGCCGATCACGCGGGCAATTTCATATTCCAGCTTCAGCAGCTCCGGGAACATCAGGAAGGACAGCGTCTGGCGCTCGCGCATGTACATGATCTGCATCTCGTTGCCCAGCGTCGGACGGATCGGAATGCCGTTGTCGTACATGGTATAAGCGCGCAGCATCGAATCCACCAGCGCCTCCTGACGGCGCACGGTCTGGGACATTTCTTCGCTGATCTGAGGGGTAATGATGACCTTCTCTCGCAGGATCTTGCGCACTTCTTCCAGACCGGGGGCGGTCAGCAGGCTGCTCTGATTCTGATTGTTTTCCATGTTATTGTTCTCCCTTTGCGTAATAATGTCTGCCTTCTGCGGCAGGAGCGCGATGCTTGGAGCCGCGCGCAAACACCAGCACCACCAGCGTCATGACATAGGGCAGCATCTGCACCAGCTGCGGCGGGATCGAACCCGACTGCAAACGGTACTGCATACTCTGCGCCAGGCCGAACAGCAGCGAACCCAGATAAGCGCCCACGGGATGCCAGCCGCCGAAGATGACGACCGCCATCGCGATGAATCCGCGCCCGGCGACCATATCGCGGCTGAAGAGGTGAATATCGCCAATGGACATATATGCGCCGCCCATCGCGGCCAAAATGCCGCACAGGATCACGCAAATATACTGCGTGCGGTAGACATTGATGCCCATGGAGCCTGCGGCTTCGGGGTTTTCTCCGATCACGCGCGCGCGCAGACCGAAAACCGTGCGGTACAGCAGGAACCACACGCCGACGATGGAAATCACCAGCAGGATCAGCATGGGAGAAACCTGGCCGATGATATCCTTGAGGACGGGAATCTGGTTGATGCCGGGGATCGTGATCATGCTGAAGGAGGGCACTTCGCAGGACTTACCCTTGGCGTTGAAGATCATCTGAAGCAGCACGACGGTAAGGCCGGAAGCCAGCACGTTGATGCCGACGCCCGCCAGCACATGCTCGCACTTGAACTTGATGGTCAGCACGCCGTGCAGCAGTCCCACCAGCGCACCGGCCAGCATCGCCACCAGCAGGCCAATCCAGACATTCTGCGAATAATACGAGCCGACAACACCGAAGAACGCGCCCATCAGCATGGTGCCTTCCAGACCCATGTTGATGATGCCGCTGCGTTCGGAGAGCGTGCCGCCCAGCGCGGCAAACGCGATGGGAATGGATACGCGGATAGAACCCGCGATCAGCGAAGTTGCAATGGAAAGTACGTCGCCCATGTCTTACGCCCCCTTCTTTTGATCGTTCTTCTTGAAGCTGCGGCGCCGAAGCAGCGCGCGCACAATGCCCGGCGTGGACACAAAAATGATGACCAGCGCCTGAAGCACCTGAATGAACTCGCCGGGAATCGAGGTCATGCGGTTCATGGAGGTGGAGCCTGCGCGCAGCGCGCCGAAGATCAGCGCGGAGATCACCGTGCCCAGCGGCGTATTGTTGCCCATGACCGCGATGGCCACGCCGTCAAAGCCGTAGCCGGAGGTCATGTTGACGATGAAATAGTGGTGAACGCCCATGACCTCCACCGCACCGCCCATGCCGGCCAGCGCACCCGAGAGGAACATGGTCAGAAGATTCATGCGGGCAATGTTGATGCCGCCCGCTTCCGCCGCATAGGGATTCTGCGCAATGGCGCGCATCTGATACCCCGGCGTGGTGCGGGAGAGGAACCACCAGACGAACACCGCAAACGCCAGCGCCACAAAGATGCCCGTCGTCAGGCGCGAATAGGGGATCAGCGTGGGCAGCTCCGCGGAGGGCAATATGGTTTCGGTACGCACCAGCATACCTTCGGCCTTGAACTGATAGTTGGCAAGGTATTCCGCCAGATACTGCATGACATAGTTGAGCATGATGGTCAGAATGACTTCGCTCACGCGCAGCTTGTTCTTCAAAAAGCCTGCCAGCATCGCCCAAAGGCCGCCGCCGATCATGCCCGCGGCAAAGCACAGCGGAACGTGGATAAACCACGGCAGGCCGCTGCAATACGCGCCGACCAGCGCCGCAGGCATCGCGCCCGCGATGATCTGGCCTTCGATACCGATATTGAACATGCCGCCGCGTGCGGCAAACGCCATGGCAAGGCCCGCAAAGATCAGCGGGGTTGCGGTGCCCAGGGTCTGGGCGATGTTGTCCACGCTGCCGAACGCGCCGGTGAACATCGCGCTGTATCCTTCAATGGGCGAATATCCCGCAATCATCATGACCAATCCCGCAACCAACAGAGACAGAATCAGCGAGATAACGGAGAGAAAAACCGTATTCTGCGTGAGCTTTTCCAGAGAGAAGCCTTTCTTCTGTGTTTTCTGCGTCATGCCTGCTTCGCCTCCTTCTCCATGCTCTCCGGGGTGTGCCCCGTCATCAGCGCGCCCAGCATGCGCTCGTCGTATTCGCTGGCGTCTCTGCGATCCACAATGCGGCCGTCGTAGAGCACCGCGATCTTGTCGGACAGACGCATCAGCTCGTCCAGATCGGCGGAGATGAGCAGCACGGCCTTGCCCGCATCGCGCATCTTGACCAGTTCGGAATGGATGTACTCAATGGCGCCGATATCCACGCCGCGGGTGGGCTGCGCCGCGATGATGACCCGCGGGTCCTGCGCAAACACGCGCCCGATGATCACCTTCTGCTGGTTGCCGCCCGAAAGCGAACCGACGGTATCATTGATGGAATCCATGCGCACATCGTACTGCTTGGCCACGCGGTTTGCAAATTCGTCGCGCGCCTTGCGGTTGATGATGCCGTGCTTTGCGAAGGGCTTGTTGCGATGATAGCCCAGGACGATGTTTTCAGCAATGGTGAAGCCCGCCACAAAGCCGCGCTTGCCGCGATCCTCCGGGATGTGGCCGACGTGGGCTTCCAGCATGAAGCGCGGAGTAATCCGGTGTGCGGGCAGCTGCTTGCCGCCGAGCACCACATGGCCGCCGGTGAGCCTCTGCAAGCCGGTCAGCACATCAATCAGCTCGGTCTGGCCGTTGCCCTCCACGCCTGCAATGCCCAGGATCTCGCCCGAGTGGATCTCCAGATTGACATCGTCCAGCAGATTGCGCTTGTCGCGCGTCAAGGTAGCGTTTTGCAGCGCCATCACCACTTCGTGTTCGCCGGGCACAGGCTTCTTTTCGGTTTCCAGCGACACAATGCGCCCCACCATCAGTTCCGCCAGCTGCGCCTGATCCATCTCCTTGGTCACGGGCAGGGACGAAATGACCTGCCCCTTGCGCAGCACGGTCACGGTATCGGCAAGCTCCAGCGTTTCCTTGAGCTTGTGGGTAATGATGATGATGGTCTTTCCGCTCTCCTTGAGCTTGCGCAGCACGCGGAACAGATCGGAGACCTCCTGCGGGGTCAGCACAGCGGTCGGCTCGTCCAGGATCAGAATATCCGCTTTGCGGTAGAGCGCCTTGAGGATCTCCACGCGCTGCTTGGTGCCCACGGAGAGGTTCTCCACCTTTTCATGAGCATCCACGTGCAGGCCGTATTGGTCCGCCAGCGTGTTCACTTCCTCAACCGCTTTTTTCATATCAAAGCAGCCGCGCTTCTTCGGCTCGTACCCCAGCACCACGTTCTCGGCCACAGTCAGCGGTTCGATGAGCATGAAGTGCTGATGCACCATCGCGATGCCCAGCGAGATGGCCTTGAGCGGATTTTCGATGACCACGGGCTGCCCCTGCACGATGATCTGCCCCGACGTCGGCGCATACATACCGTAAAGGATGTTCATCAGTGTGGACTTGCCCGCACCGTTTTCACCCAGCAGCGAATGAATCTCGCCGCGCTTGACCATCAGCTCCACATTGCTGTTGGCCAACACATTTTTGAACTGCTTGGTGATGCCGTGCATTTCAACAGCGTACATTGCGTCCCCTCGTTCCCTTATTTTTCATTGCAGGAAAATAGCGGCAGACCCTTTGGGCCTGCCGCCTTTGTTGCGCTCGCCCGAAAAAGCGGGGCATTCAAACTCTGTTACGCCAGTTTCGCGATGAAGGCAGCGGCGTCATCCAGGTTCGCGGGAACCTCGATCTTGCCGTCAATGATGTCCTGCTTCACCTGATCCACCTCGGCGATGATCTCGTCAGAAACCTCAACGTTGGAACCCTCGCGGATGTAGTCCACACCGTTCTCCTTGAGGCCGGCGGACTGAGAACCGGGGGTCAGGGTACCCGCCTTGGCGTTCAGGATACCGTCGCGGATGATGTTGTTCAGGGTACGGATGCCGGAAACCATGATGTGGTCGGGGTCGATCAGGCACTGGTTGGTGTCCGCACCGATGGCCAGAGCGTTCTTCTCCTGAGCGGCGGTAAACACGCCCAGACCAGAGCCGCCCGCCGCAGCGTAGACGATGTCGCAGCCGGAATCATACAGAGCCAGAGCCAGTTCCTTACCGGTGGAGGTGTCGTTCCAAGCGCCGACGTACTTGCGCTCGACGGTCACAGCCTTGTTGGCATAGGCAGCGCCCGCCTCAAAGCCGGCCGCAAACATGTTGATGGAAGGAATGTCCATGCCGCCGACGAAGCCCAGCTTGCCGGTCTCGGACTTCTTGGCTGCCATGTAGCCCAGCAGGAAAGCCTTTTCGTTATCGCGGAAGGTCACGGAAGTGACGTTGGGCAGATCGCCGCAGTCGCCGTCCACGAACATGAACTTCTGCTCGGGGAACAGAGCGGAAACCTTCTGCACCGCCTCGACGCCGTCGAAGCCGGAGCCGATGATCAGGTCGTACTCACCGGTCTTGGCCAGCTCCATGTAGTGGCCTTCAAACTCGGCAACCTCGGTGGGCTCAACCACCTGCACGGTGACGGAGCTGTCCTCAGCCATCGCCATCTTGCAGCCGTCGTACATGCTGTCGTTGAAGGACTCGTCGCCCAAACCGCCGACGCCCAGAACGATGGCAACCTTGAACTCATCGCCTGCGGCAGCAGGTTCCTCGGAAGCAGTGGGCTCGTCGGAAGCGACGGGTTCGTCAGAAGCAGCGGGCGCCTCGGAAGCGGCAGGGGCTTCGGAAGCCGCGGGCTGAGATGCGTTAGAGCAGCCGATCAGGGCCAGCGCCATCAGCGCCGCCAGAACCAGAGCAAGAATTTTCTTCATGGTCAGGAATCTCCTTTTTTCATCTAAAATGAACTTGAAGAAACGATATATGAATCAACGCTTATTCGGCGTTCATTCTGGTGTTGACATCGCCGGGAACAGGCAGCAGGTAATCCTTGCAGTGGCACTCCTTCTCCGACGGGTTGATGGCAGCCAGTGTGTTGATCACGATGCGGCCGAACTTGTCCGCGCACTCATGATACAGATCGAAGATGGGGCGCTTCCAATCGGGGTTGATGCCCTCGGCGGTGTTGGAAACGAGGTAAATCGCGGCGTAGCAGGCGCCGATGGCGCGGGCCAGCGCAGCTTCCGGCATCATGGTATGGCCGCAGATATCGCAGTGCTGGTCGTACAGGCGCTGCACCTCCGCCTTGGTCTCGAAGCGGGGCGCTTCATCCACCGCGTAGGTGCCGCGGCCGAACACGCGGGGATATTCCTTCAGTGCTTCCTGATAGAGCAGGTTTGCAAGATCCGGGCAGACGATATCGCGCATGCGGACGATCTTGTTGGTGAACTTGCTCAGGTAAGAAACGCGCTTGGTCTGGTCGATCAGATCATCGGGGATGATGACGTCGCCGGGATCGAGCAGCGGATTGATGCCGCCGCCGGAGCCATCCGCCACGATGTACTTCACGCCCGCGCGCTGGAGCACCCAGAACACGCGCTCAGAGGGGGTGTCGTGGTAAGGGGAAAGGCCCTTCCAGCCGTGGAAGGGAATGTCGAGCACGGTGTGCGCGACGTGATCCGCAGTCATCTCCGCGGGAATTTCAAACAGCATCATGGGCACGGTAGTGCCGAAGGGGGTTTCAAACTCCATGTCGCGCTCAAGAACCTTTACGCCCTCGATGCCCGCGTTTTCCGGAAAATCGCCGCCCCAGGTACCGGAGCCGCCCATGTGCGCATAGTCAGCGCGCGGAATATCAGTTCTAATCATGTTTCTCTCTCCTGTTCCCATTCCTCACTCGAATTCGGAAACCGATTGTTTACGGTACAAGTATACAGATCGTTCGCAACCCCGTCAATCGACTTCACACCTTCTTAACTAAAAAACACGAATATTAACAGCGAGAACTGTCGAAACATCTGCTGTAAAACACGAACATTCCCGATTGTTACCTTACCGAATCACACAGAAACACGAAATATCCGGGCCTTTCAGCAAGCCCTCTTCCTCACCCGCCACGCCTAAATACATAATACCTTTCACAATCCTGCAATTTTATGTTGACAGCACCCCATTTTAGGCGTATGCTTTTTCAAAAGTGAATATTGGCCATTGGAAGTGCGCAGGAAAAGGCCGCCGGGCGGCCGCCGAAGGAGTAACACTCTCAGGTAGCGAAGGATTTCGCTGAGGACTGTGTGCGGATGGCGTTCCGGAGAATCCACAGAATCTCTGTGGTGCCGAAGGTGCAACAGCGGCTCACCCCGCTGAAATCTCTCAGGCAAAAGGACGGAAAAAGGCTGCCCCCTCATCCTCGCGCATTCCCGCGTGCAGCGTCGGATTTCGTTTTTTTGATTTTGTTGCAGAACGCACCCTGACAAATCTCTGGGTGCGTTCTCTTTTTACGCCCGGCCATATTCGAAATCCAACGAATTATGAGGAGGAAAACACATGGAATCGTTCGTCAACTGGATCACAACGGTAAACAACGCGGTCAACGGCGTTGTCTGGGGCGTACCCGCGCTGGCACTGCTCATCGGCACGGGAATTCTGATGACCATTTTGACCAAGGGCTTCCAGTTCACGCGCTTCGGGCTTTGGATGCGGGAGACCATCGGCAAGCTCTTTTCCCGCGATAACGCGCAGAAGATCACCAAGAGCAAGGACAAGAACTCCATCTCGCAGTTCGGCGCGCTGTGCACCGCGCTTTCCGCCACTATCGGCACGGGCAACATCGCGGGCATCGCTTACGCCATCACGATGGGCGGCCCCGGCGCCGTGTTCTGGATGTGGATCGCGGCGATCGTCGGCATGATGACCAATTTCTCCGAAAACGTGCTGGGCATCTATTTCCGCCGCCGCAATGAAAAGGGCGAATGGTGCGGCGGTGCGATGTATTATCTGCACGACGGTCTCGGCTCCAAGAAGCACTGCAAGGTCATCGGGCGTGTGCTGGCGGTGCTGTTCTCCATCTTCGCGCTGATGGCTTCCTTCGGCATCGGCAACATGGGGCAGATCGCCTCCATCAAGGAATCCGTGCTCTCCCTCGGCTCCATCACGGGCAATTCCACCTGGGATTCTCTCATCATCGGCATGGTGCTGCTCATCGTCGCAGCGCTGGTGATCCTGGGGGGCATTAAGCGCATTGCGCAGACCAACGAGCGCATCGTGCCCTTCATGGCGATTTTCTATATCATCGGTTCGCTCATCATCATCTGCATGAACTATCAGCAGATCCTGCCCGCTTTTGCCTCCATCTTCCGCGGCGCATTCTCCGTCAAGGCGGCGGCCGGCGGCGCGGGCGGCTATGTGATCATGCAGGCAGTCACCTGGGGCTTTAAGCGCGGCGTATTCTCCAATGAAGCCGGTCTTGGTTCCTCAGTTATGGTCCACTCTGCCTCCGACGTCAAGGAGCCCGTCGTTCAGGGCATGTGGGGCATCTTCGAGGTCTTTGTGGACACCATTATCGTCTGCACGATGACGGCGCTGGTCGTGCTCACCTCCGGCGTAGTCGATCTGAACACCGGCGTTTCCTTCTCCGGCGCGACCAAGCTCGGTCTGGCCACCGAGGCCTTCACCATCCATCTGGGCACTGCGGGCGGCATTTTTCTGGCCATTGCGGTGACGCTGTTCGCTTTCTCCACCGTTCTTGGCTGGAGCTATTACGGCACCAAAGCTTGGGAGTTCCTGTTCGGCACCAAATCGCTCATTGTCTACAAGATCATTTTCGTGACCGCGATTCTGATGAGCTGCCTGATGGACGCGAGCCTTGCCATCGATCTTTCCGATACCTTCAATGGCCTGATGGCGATCCCCAACCTCATCGGCGTAGTGACGCTCTGCGGCATCGTCGTGGCCATTACCAACAACTACATCCAGCGCAAGGTGCGCCACCGCCTTGACGTGCGCCCCATGCTCTCCTTCTGCGATTCCATTCAGAAGGAACAGGAAAAAGATCTTTAATCCACTCTTTTCCATTACAACGCAGAACAGCCTGCGGCCAAGTGAACAGCCCCCCATTGATAGACAAGTATTTTATCATACTTGTCTATCAATGGGGGGCTGTTCATAGAAGGAGTGCCGCACCCTGTTGACCAAAGAAGAGCTTCCCGCCTGTCCGGTTGCCACGGCGGTTCAGATCATCAGAAGCGAATGGAAGCTGCTCATCACGCGGAATCTGCTAACTCGTTCTTGGCGGTTCAACAAGCTGAAACGGGATTGGGAGGGATCAGCCAAAGGTGCTGGCCGACAGCCTGTGCTCGATGGAGGCAGACAGCATCATCACCCGCACCGCCTACCCTGAGGTGCCGCCGCGCGTGGAATACGCCCTTTCGGACCTAGGCGAATCCATGCGGCCGATTATGAAGTCGATGGGAAATAGGAGCACGGAATATAAAAAGTCAAGCTTCCCCAGCAACCCTTTCCCTTGCCCAAAAGCAAAAAAGAGCAGTGCGCCTGCGGCGCACTGCTCTTTTTTATGCTGTAAATCTTACTTCACGGTCACAGAAGTGATGTGGGGATTGACGCCCTCGTACCAGTAGAGGAAGCCTTCCAGATCGACGGTATCGCCGACCTTCAGGTTCTTAACCGCCTTGTAGACGTCGGTGTCGGCGCCGCACAGGTAGGACTCCACGGTGAAGGTGTAGGTGTTGCCGTCCTTGGAGACGTTGAAATAGAGGTCGTCGCCCTCGGAACCGGAACCGTCCCACTTGTAGAGGTAAGCCGCGCCGGTATCATCGGCCGCTTCCACGGTCAAACCCTTGAAGGAAACGAACTGGTTCTGATAGTCGATCAAGCTGTCCTGGCCGAGCAGATCGGTCACGTCCTTGGCATCTGCCACATAGGAGCCCTCTTCGATCTCGAAAGTCGCGTCGGTGATTTCCACCTCGCCGGACCACTCGGACTTATAGCCGGTCACCTTGATCTTGGTGCCCTTTTCGAGCTTGGCATAGTCCTCTTCGGAGCAGGCCATGTTGTAGAGGAAGTACGCGCCGTCCGCGTCCTGGGTGTAAACCGTAGCCTGGTTCTCCCACCAGGACTGCTTGGCCTGCACATAGGCCTCGATGGTGACCTGGGAATCCAGATCCGCCGCGGTGTACTCGGCGTAGGTCATCACGCCTTCGCTCTTGGCGTTGACGTCCGCAGCAGCGGACTCAGCAGGAGTTTTTTCAGCATTGGATGCGCAGCCGGCCAGCGCAAAGGCAAGCACAACCGCCAGAAGGATCGACAGATACTTTTTCATGTGATTACTCCGTCCTTTTCTTCTCCATAATTCATCATTGAGAAATTTTAGTACTTCCCTGATGATTACCGTCCATGATTGTACTCCTAAGCGCCGAAAAATTCAATGGGATTCCCATTTTTTACGTATTTTTAGCTTTTGCCTTGTCAACCAGCACATAAGCAAGGATGCCGATCCATGCGGCAGCAATCACCGCAAGAAGCGCCTTTGCCGTGGCGGGCAGCGGGCCGAGGTCTTCCTGCCCCGTCGCCGCCGCACCGGTCTGATCCAGGCGGTAGAGCGAATTTACGTCGGAATAGAGCTTTTCAAAGTACGCATCGTCCACAGTTTCGCCGCGCCGGCAGGACTTGACGACATTTTCGATCAGCTGCCCCGCCGCATCGCGCAGCGACGCCGAGCCGTTGAACACCGGGGTGACGAAGGTATCTTCAATGTGGTCGAGCAGCAGCTGCGTCGCCTCGATCTTGACGGCATAATGCGTGTTCTTATCCTCACCGCCGCGGGCGAGATAATCCCGATAATCGGGATTCTGCTGCGCGCGCACGGTCACGGGAATATAGCCTTCGGTCTGCGCATAAGGAATCTGCACCCCGTCGGTCAGCAGAAACTGTGCAAACAGCCAGGAGGCCAGCACCTCCTGCGGATCGTCCTTATTGAAGATGCAGACCGACGGCCCCTGCGAGATCATCTGCGGGTACTCCGGATCATATTGCGGCACCATGCGCACTGCGGTTTCAAAGAACACCAGCTTATCCGGGCTGATGTCGCAAAGCGGCGCGTCGCTGCCCATCCAGGTCGAACCGGCGGTGGAATCCACCGCAAAGATGCATTGCCCGGCGTTGAGGAAATTGGCCGGATAGCTGGAAATCTTGAAGGTGGAAAATGCGCGGGTTTGGGCGTGCTGCGCGATGGTTTTGAGGATATCCTCGGTTTCATCGTTGAACAACAGGATATCGCCCTCCTCATCGGAATACCCCGCGCCCTTCTGGCGGAGCATCTGGATGAGCATATTGTCCGTGGACTTATAAATGAAGGGAATCATCACCTTCTGCCCGTTGACGGCGAAGGTGCCGTCCGCGTTCTGCGCCATCGCCGCCTCGGAGACCTCCCAGATGAAGTCCCAGGTCAGTGTATCCGGCAGCTCGTAACCCAGCTTTTCGACATAGGTCTTGTTGACATAGCAGGCCTCGGTCGAGCGCATATAGGGAATCGTATAGCAATGCTCGCCGATGTTCCCTTCGGAAAGATATTCCGGCACGACCTCGTCATACGCAACCGAATCAAATTTCACTGCTGACCCGCCCAGACCGTATTTTTCACTCGTCAGCAGCGCATCCATCGGCGCAACCACGTTGCTGCCCGCCAGATACGTCGCCACATGGTCGGGATAGGTGATGCAAACGTTGGGCGTGGTGCGCGTAGCGATATTGGTGATGACGTCGTTGTAGATATCGCCGTAATTGGTGTAAAGGCGGAGATTGACGCGAATGCTGGGATAATAGGATTCAAATTCGTCGATGGTCTGCTGGTAGAGCAGGCTCTGCGCTTTATTGGTGTCGTTTTTCGCCCAGAAGGTAATTTCATATTCCTTGGATTCGTCAAACTCCTCCGGCAGCACGAATTCCGCCGTGCCCCGCGTGCCGTGGCAGGCAGTAAGGCTCAGCGCCGTCAGCAGCAGCAGCGCAAAGCATAGAAAACGCCGCAGTTTTTTCATCCCTTGGTTCCCCCTCTCGACACGCCGGACATGATTTTGTCGCGGAAGATCAGGAACAGCACAATCAGAGGCACGGAGATTACGACCACCGCCGCCATCATCGCGGGGATGTTCTCACGGCCGAAGCCGTTTTCGCGGATCTCCTGTATGCCGTTGGAAACCAGATAATACGCCGCGTCGTCCGTGATGAGTCTCGGCCAGACATAGGAATTCCAGCACTCGATGATCTTCAGGATCGCAACCGTCACCAGCGTTGGCTTGCAGATGGGCACCAGCACCTTAAACAGATACTTCAGATCTGACGTGCCGTCTACCTTTGCCGCATAATACAGCGAATCCGGCACCTGCGCAAAGTTTTCCTTGAGCAGATAGATATAGAATACCGAGGTCACCGACGGCAGGATGAGTCCCGCAAAGGTGTTGCGCAGGTTCAAATCCGTGATGGTGACAAAATTGGTGATGACCACCAGCTCGTTGGGAATCATCATCAGCGACAGCAGCAGCGCAAAAGCCGCATCCCTGCCCTTGAAGCGCAGGCGCGCAAAGGCATAGGCCGCCAGCAGAATCACAATCATCATCAGCGCCGTGGTGATGGTTGTGAAGATCAGCGTGTTGAGCAGATAGCGCCCCAGCGGCACCGCAGCAAAAGCGTCTGCATAGTTCTGAAAGGTCGGATGCAGCGTAAAGAACTGCGGAATGTATTCGGAATTGTATTGGCCGTAGCTTTTGACCGAGGTCAGCAGCATCCAATAGAAGGGAAAGAGCACGATCACCGCCCAGACCGACAGCAACACATAGGTCACGGTCTTGCCCGCCGTCTGTCTTGCCGCCGTTCTGCGCCGGAGCTTTTCGTAATTCACTGCATTTTTCTTTTCTGTCATCGTTCCGGCCCTCTCAATAATGCGTATGCTTACGGCTGAACAGCAGGTTGATCACCGTGATGGTCAGCACGATCACAAACAGCAGGATCGCCGCCGCCGAAGCATAGGACGGATACCCGCCGCTGTTGCCGTAGAGCATATCGTAGACGTAGCCCACGATGGTGTTCATGCCCGCGGCATTCAGATCCGTGCCGAACAGCGCCACCGCGTCGCTGTACTGCTTGAACGCGCCGATAAAGCCTGTGATGATGAGATAGAACACCGTGGGCGAGATCATCGGCAGCGTGATGCGCCAGAAGATGCGGCTCTTGGAGGTGCCGTCCACGCGCGCAGCGTTGTAATAGCTCTGGTTGACCGAGGCCAGCGCGCTGGTCAACAGCAGAATCTTGAACGGCAGCACCACCCAGATCACATAAAAGCACATCACGAACATCTTGGCCCAATAGGGACCGTCGATGAAATCCACGCTCTTGCCGCCGAACCAGTTGATGAGCAGGTTGACCAGTCCGTCGGAATAAGCGGTCTTTTTGAACAGGATCATAAACACCAGCCCCACCGCCAGCGTGTTGGTGACGTAGGGCAGGAAATAAATGGTCTGATAGAGCTTGCGCAGGGGGGTAATCGAGCTTAGCCCCAGCGCAATCAGCAGCGCAAGACCCGTGGAAATCGGAACGGTGATGATGACCATCAGGAAGGTGTTCTGCACCGCCTGAAGAAAATACGGGTCGTGCAGCACATAGGAGAAGTTGTAAAGCCCCACACCGTTATAGGTCTGCGAGGCGAAATTATGTCCCTCTTCAAAGGAATAAACGAACACGTCGATCAGCGGGTAGACGAGAAAGAAGCCCAAAAAGAGCAGCGCGGGCAGCAGATAGAGCCAGCCCTTTATCTGATTTTCCTTCATATGCACGCCTCCACCCGATCAAAAGAAAACGCGCTCTTCGGTTTTCTTATCAAAGAGCAGCACCTTTTTCGGTTTCAGGGAAAAGCGAACAACGCCGTTTTCAGGCTGAACAGCGCTGTCGGACGCGACAATGGAGCGAATGCTGGCGCTCATCGCCTGCGGATGCGCCGAGACGACGCTGACGTCGCGCCCCATGACCTCTAAGCTGCGGAATTCGCAGCGCAGCGCGCCGTTTTCATCGGGGACAAAGCCCTCCGGTCGAATGCCGACATAGACCTCGCCGTCCGGCGCCTTCGCGGGCAGCACTGCATCCTCCCCGATCCACAGCATGCCGCCGCTGATTTTGCCCTCAAACACATTGATGGGCGGCGTGCCCAGGAACTTGGCCACAAAGAGATTGACGGGGCTGTCGTACACCTGTTGGGGCTTGCCGGTCTGCTGCACAACACCCTCCTTCATCACGACGATCTCGTCCGAGATGCTCATGGCCTCCTCCTGATCGTGCGTGACGAACACCGTCGTGATGCCGGTTTCCCGCTGGATTCTGCGAATCTCCTCGCGGGTCTGCAAGCGTAGCCGCGCATCGAGGTTGGAAAGCGGCTCGTCCAGCAGCAGCACGCGGGGCATCTTGACAATCGCGCGCGCGATGGCGACGCGCTGCTGCTGCCCGCCGGAAAGCTCGCTGGGGCGGCGCTGCATCAGCTTTTCGATCTGCACCAAATGTGCCGCTTCCTCCGCGCGGCGCTGCATCTCCTGCTTGCTGAGCTTCTGCGCGCCCTTGAGGTTCTGCAGCGGAAAGAGTATGTTCTGCTCCACCGTCAGGTGCGGATAGAGTGCATAATTCTGAAACACCACGCCCACGCCGCGATCCTCGGGTGCAAGGGCGGTCACATTGTCCTGCCCAAAGAAAATCTTTCCCTCCGTCGGCTTTTCCAGGCCGCAGATCATGAACAGCGTGGTGCTCTTGCCGCAGCCGGACGGGCCGAGCAGCCCCACCAGCTTTCCGTCCGGAAATTCATAATTAAAATCGCGCACCGCAATGACATCCTCTCCCCTTTTGCCGGGACCGGGGAACTTCTTGGTCAGGTTTTGCAAAACAATCTTCATGATTCCCTTTATCCTCTGTTTCTCGCGCCCGCCCATTCTGCGCAGCACGGACTCACTCCAATGCTTTGATTATAACGCGCCGACGGCATCCAAACAATATGCAAAACCTCAAAAAACCTTTTTTGCCCCATTTCCTGCAAAATCATTTGGGTTTTTACTCAGTTTTTTCTTTATGTACAGCGCAAACTATCGCAAACGATATACCGCACAGTCGCTTTACATTTTCTTAATGTATTATTATGTATTAATTAATGTTTATTCTGCATATTCGCATTGCAAAAATACAGCCCTTCTGCTTAAAATATAGTATCTGCTATACAGAGGTGGTGAAGCCGTGCCGAACGTACAGGATATGATTGCGCAGCGCGATGAATTAACGAAAACACAGGCGCGAATATTCGACTATATGCTGGATCATCCCGAAGCGGTCTGTTATGATTCGCTGCGCAGCATTGCCGAGCATATCGGCGTGACGGAGGTCTCCGTGCTCAAGCTGTGCCGCAAGCTCGGCTGCAGCGGCTACACGGAGATGAAGACGCTTTTCCGGCAATACGTCGGCAAGCGACTGAAGGATACCTTCGACCGCAGCTACACGCTGGAAACCGTGGACGACAATTCCCGCGGCGACCGAAGCGCGCTGCTTTCCTCCATGATGGGAGCCGAAGAGCAGGGGCTGATCTCGCTGGCCGCGTCGCTGCGCACCGATCAGGTTTTCGACTGCGCAAGGGCGCTGATGAACGCACGCGAGGTGCTGCTCTTCGGTCATGATGTTTCCAAGGTCATGGCGGATTACTTTGCGCATCGTCTCAATTATCTGCGCATCAAGGCCGCCAGCGTCAAGCTGGGCGACAGCGACGCAGTCCGGACTTCGCTATCTATGATCAGCGAAGACGACGTCATCGTGCTTTTTTCCTTTCCTCCGTATTATCAACCCGTTTCCAATGTAGCAAGGTTTGCGGCCTACCGCGGCGCAAAAGTGGTCACGCTGACCGACAGCGCGGATTCCCCTGCCGCCACGGACGGACCGTTCAATTTTCTCTGCGGCACAAAGACCAAGTTTTTCTTCAACTCCCTCACCGCGCCGGTCTCCCTGATCAACGTGCTCACCTCCTGCATTGCGCTGGAGATGGGGCCGTCGCTCAATCGGATTCTGGAAGAGGAGCTGAACGTATCCCGCTTTATGAGCGGAGAATTTCCCGACGAAAGAGAGTAGCCAAAAATGCTGACACTGATTAAAAACGCAGATGTCTACGCCCCGGAACACCTGGGGCTGAAGGATCTGCTGCTGGAAGGCGGAAAGATCGCGCTCATCGCTCCGCGCGGCGCCGTTCCGGAGTCCTTCCCGACCCTGCGCGTGTTTGATGCGCAGGCACAGGTTCTTGCCCCCGGTTTCATTGATCTGCACGTCCATGTCACGGGCGGCGGCGGGGAAGATGGCTTTTCCTCCCGTTCGCCGGAATCCCGGCTGACGGATTTTTCCACCGCCGGGGTCACGACATTGGTCGGTCTGCTGGGCACGGACGGTGTGGCGCGCAGCCTGGAAGCGCTTTATGCCAAGGTCTGCGCCTTGACGGAAGAAGGCGTTGACTGCCGGATGCTCACCGGCGCCTACGGCTATCCCTCCCCGACGCTGTGCGGCAGCGTGGAACGGGATCTCGTGCTGATCGATCGCGTGATCGGCGCAAAAATTGCCCTTTCCGACCATCGCAGTTCCGAAATCACTTATGAAGAACTGTTGCGCCTGGCCACGGCAGTGCGTCGGGGCGGCATGCTGGGCGGCAAGGCCGGGCTGCTGACCCTCCACATGGGCGACGGCCGCGAAGGGCTTTCCAAGCTGTTCCGCGCGGCCAAAGAATCCGAGGTGCCGCTGAATACCTTCCTGCCGACGCACGTTTCGCGCAACGGAAATCTCCTGGAAGAAGCGGTGCGTTGGATCAAGGCCGGCGGGCAGGCGGATTTTACCGCCGGCGAACCCGCGCCCGGCGGCACGGCAAGGCAGATGGTGCAGGCGCTTTCGGAAGGCGCAGACGTCTGCCGCATGACGCTCTCCAGCGACGCTTTCGGCAGCCAGCCGCGCTTTGATGCGCAGGGAAACTGCATCGGCCTGACCTACGGCACCAGCCGTGTGCTGCATGGCGAATTGGTCAATCTGGTCCGAAGTGAAGGCGTTCCGCTGGAAACGGCGCTGCGCTTTATCACCGCAAACTCCGCGCGCGTGATGCATCTATCTGGCAAAAAAGGCTGCATTGCGGAAGGTGCGGATGCAGATCTCGTGCTGCTGGGGCAGGATCTCGGCATCCAAGCCGTGTTTGCCCGCGGCAGACAACTGGTTCAGGACGGACAGGCGCTCGTCAAGGGCCGCTTTGAATAAATCAGAATGGAGGAATCGATATGAAAAAGAGCATTTTCCGCGCCGTATGTCTGGCGCTTGTTTTGCTCCTGACCGTCGCTGCCTTGACCGGATGCGGCGCTTCCGGCGTGAGCACGACGGAATACCTCGGCACCTATTCCACGGACGTGACCTCTCTGATCCCCTTCTATCTGCCGGACACCACGGGCAAGAAGGTGATCTCCAATGTCATTGACGGGCTGATTGAGACCGACCGCTTCGGCTCCTTTGTCCCCTCCTTGGCTGAAAGCTGGGAGCACAACGCGGATTATTCGGTCTGGACCTTTCATCTGCGCAAGGACGCCAAATGGTACGACAGCAAGGGCAAGGAAGTCGCACCCGTCACCGCGCAGGACTTTGTGGACGGCATGCGCTTTGTGGCCGACCACAAAAAGACCAAGAGCGATATGTCCATCATCAAGAGCGTGATCGTGGGTCTTGAGGACTATTACGACACGCTGGTGGATTTCGACGATCCGAACCTTGCCGCAAGCAAAAAGCCCGAAGGCCCCCGGGAGGCAATTGAAGCCACCTTTGACGACACGGTGGGCGTCAAGGCGCTGGACGATTACACCGTTGAGTACACCCTGACCGCACCAGTTCCCTACTTTGAATCCTTCCTGGTGACGGAGATCTTCCTGCCCAACCACAAGGAATTCTCCGACGCGTGCGGCACGAAGTTCGGCACCGCTCCCGATCAACTGCTCTACTGCGGTGCGTACATTCTGCAAAGCTGGCAGCGAAACAAGGAATTTGTGCTGGTCAAAAACGATAACTACTACGATGCGGACAAAGTGAGCGTCAAGAAGATCGTGTTGCAGAAGATCACGGACGGCGCGGCGACGGTGGAGATGTTCAAGCGCGGCGAGCTGACCGGCACTTCCTTGACCGGCGATCAGGTGGAATATTACAAGCAGGATGCGGAATGGGGCAAATACGTCACGCTCCGCGATAAATCCTCTGTCAATTACTGGTTCTTCATGAATTTTGAAAGCCCGAACACCGAGTTCAACGCCTTTGTGCAGAATGAAAACTTCCGCCTTGCGCTGTATCATGCGCTGGACCGCGTGACCATTGCGCAGCTTTACAATCCCTACGACACGGAGGAAATGCTCACCAACGTCATCTGCCCGGAGGATGTCTGCTACGACGAAAACGGTGTGGACTACACGGATTACGCGCCCTTGAAGGAAATCAAGGAGCGCGGCGCGGGTACCTACGACCCTGCGCTGGCGAAAGAATACTTCGACAAGGCGCTTGCGGAAGTGACCGACGGAAACGGCAACATCAACGGTGCGCAGGCAGGCGAGGTCAAGATGGGCCGCACCTTCTCCTTCCAGACCGACGGCAAGCTGCCGCTGCAGCTGGTCTACATCCACGGCTCCTCCTCCGACGAGGTCTCCATGGCGCAGATCATCAAGATGAATCTGGAAGAGGTCTTCGGCAGTGAAAATGTCGAGATCGTGCTCTCCCAGTTCACGGGCGATAAGTACAACGATGTCATCGCTCCCGGCAACTTTGATCTCGGTTATGACAATTACAGCTTCAAATATGCCGATCCTCTTTCCCAGCTGGGTCGCCTGGTGACGGACGGCGCGGTCAACGACGGCCATTACTCCCTGCCCGATTTTGACGATCTGGTTGCGCAGGGCAGCGAAAAACTCGTCGTTTCCGAACGCTATGCGCTCTTTGCCCAGGCGGAGGCTCTGCTCATCAACGGCGGCTACATCATTCCCTGGGAGAGCGGCGGCGGCACCTACGGCATGACCCGCGAGGTTCCCTTTACCGCGCCCCGCGGCGGATTCGGCCTCTCCCGATTCAAATACAAGGGAATGCAGCTTTCTGAAGAACCCATCTCCGCAGAGCAATACGACCAATTGGAGCAGGAGTTCTACGCGGAGCTGAACAGGAAAAATGCCGGCTGACCCTGCCGCCGGACTGAAAAAGGGGAATAACATGGCGAAATATATCTTCAAGCGGACGCTGCAATCGCTGTTGAGCGTATTCATCGTTGTGTTCGTCGTCTTCCTGCTGCTGCGCCTGATGCCGACGGACGGTTATTTTACGCGCGACGACTACCAGAACATGAGCGAAGCCGAGCGGCAGATGTACCTGGTGGAGATCGGCGCGGTCGGCAACCCCATCAAGCTCTTCGGTGAATTCATGGGAAAACTCTTTCGCGGCGACCTGGGCGAATCCTATGTTCTCCAACCGCACCGCGCCATCGCGGACATTCTGGCGGAGAAAATCCCCTACTCCCTTGCCTTCGGCGCGGTGAGCATGGTGCTTTCGCTGATCCTGGGGCTGCTGATGGGCATGGCGATGGCCAAGGGAAAAGGCAAATGGCCGGATGCGCTGGGCACGGGATATGTGGTCATCGTGCGCGCGGTGCCGAGCCTGATCTATCTCTTCCTTCTGCAGATCGCCGTCACGGGACTTTTCCACATCCCGATGATGTTCAGCGAGCGCAATCCTGTGACGTGGATTCTGCCGACGGTTTCACTTTCGCTGTCCAGCATTGCATGGTATGCTATCTGGCTGCGCCGGTTCATGGTGGATGAGGAAAACAGGGATTACGTCAAATTTGCCCGCAGCAAGGGCATGACCGACTGGAAACTGATGAAGCGCCATGTACTGCGCAACGCACTGGTGCCTCTGGCGCAGTATTTTCCGCTGCAGATGCTGCTGACGATCTCCGGCTCCCTGGTGATTGAGAGCCTTTATTCCATTCCCGGCATGGGCGGATTGCTCGTCGAGGCCATTCAGGAGATGGATAATTCCCTTGTGCAGGTGCTGGTCATCCTCTATTCGGCGCTGGGCGTGCTCGGCGTGTTTCTGGGGGATATTCTGATGGTGCTGCTGGATCCCCGCATTCGGCTGACGGATAAAAAGGAGGGATGAGCATGAACGTCTGCAAACCGAACCTCAAGGCGGCGCTGAGCGAGAGCCTGTTCGAGCGCATCCCCTTCGATCCCGAAAAAAGCGAGCTGACAGGATACTCCAACTACTCCTACTGGCAGAGCACCTTCCGCACCTTCTTCAAAAAACGTTCCTCGGTGCTGCTGCTCACCATCGTGTGTGCATTTGTGCTGATGAGTCTCCTTTATCCCATGATCTGCGAAATGATCCCCGGGTGGGAAACGAGCTACCGCAACCCGAACTTTGCCGAGACGGGCAGCGCAACCTGGAACCTCGCGCCGTGCGCCGAGCATCTCTTTGGCACGGACAACATCGGCCGCGATATGTGGTCGCGCACCTGGTACGGCACGCGCACCTCGCTCCTGCTTGGTTTTGTGATCGCCTTCTTCGACGTGACGCTGGGCACCATTGCCGGGGCTTTGTGGGGCTATGTTCGCCGCATTGACCGGTTCATGACGGAGCTATACAACATCGTGACCAACATCCCGCAGACCGTCTACCTGGTGCTGTTTACCTACATACTGCGTCCCAGCTTCTGGACAATCGTGCTGGCGATGTGCCTGACGGGCTGGCTGTCGATTGCGCGCTTTGTGCGCAACCGCGTCGTCGCCATCCGCGAAAACGAGTACAACATTGCCTCCCAATGCCTGGGCACGCCGCTTTTCCGAATTCTCATCAAGAACATCGTGCCCTACATCGTCAGCATCATCATCATGGAAGTGGCGCTGACCATCCCCTATTCCATCGGCTCCGAAGTATTCCTCAGCTACATCAACCTGGGGCTGCCGCTGGACGTTGTTTCGCTGGGCAATCTGGTTTCCGTAGGCAAGAACAGCTTTGAGGTCTATCCCTTCCAGCTGATCTATCCGACTATCATCCTCTCGTTTGTCACGGTTTCGTTTTACATCGTCGGCAACCGCTTTGCGGATGCTTCCGACCCGCGCAACCATATTTAAGGAGGGAACGCAATCATGTCCAAGACCGTATTGAGCGTTCGCGACCTCCGCGTCCATTTCAGCCTTCGCGGAAAGACTTTGGCCGCTGTGCGCGGCGCCAGTCTGGATCTTTACGAAAACGAGACGCTGGCCATCGTCGGAGAATCCGGCTCCGGCAAAAGCGTACTGACCAAGACGCTGATCGGCATGACCGATAAAAACGGTTCGATCGTCGGCGGCAGCATTGAATTTGACGGCATCCGTCTGGATCAGCTGAAGGAAAAGGACTGGCTGCCCATCCGCGGCAAGCGCATTGCAATGGTGTTCCAGGACCCGATGACAGCGCTCAACCCGCTGATGACCGTAGGTGAGCAGATCCGCGAAATGATCCTGCTGCACACAGACCTTTCCAAAGAAGCTTCCATTGAGAAAGCGAAAAAGCTGATGGAGCAGGTCGGCATTTCTGCCGATCGTTACGGACGCTATCCGCACGAGTTTTCCGGCGGAATGCGGCAGCGCATCGTCATTGCGACCGCCATTGCCGCCGATCCCGAAGTGCTGATCTGCGATGAGCCGACCACTGCGCTGGACGTCACCCTTCAGGCGCAGATTCTCCAGCTGCTGCGCCGTATTCAGCGTAAAATGGGCTTGAGCGTGATCTTCATCACGCATGACCTGGGCGTAGTGGCCAACATTGCTGACCGCGTGGCGGTGATGTATGCCGGCGAAATCGTGGAAACGGGTCCGACGGAAGAAGTCTTTGCCTGTCCCGTTCATCCCTACACCCGCGCCCTGCTGCGCGCACTGCCGCAGCTCAGCACCAAGGGCGAAAAGCTCTTCACCATCCCCGGCACGCCGCCCAATCTTTACAACGAAATCAAGGGGGACGCCTTCTATCCTCGCAATCCGGAGGCGATGGAAATCGACCGACTCGAAGAGCCTCCTGTATTCCCCGTCTCCCCCGATCACACCGCCAAGACCTGGACGATGCACCCGCTCTCCATCGCCAAATGGGGCGACCCGCGCGCCTACCGCACGCCGGGGCTGGGGCGCGCACCCGCTGTGCCGGAAACCTATTCTCCCTGCACGGACGAACCGCTGCTTTCGGTCAAGGACCTTTCCATTCAGTTCGGCACCGGCAGCAAGGCTTTCCGCGCCGTCAACGGCGTGTCCTTTGACATCTACCGCGGCGAAACCTTCAGCCTGGTGGGCGAATCGGGCAGCGGCAAAACCACTATCGGCCGCGCCGTCATGAAAATCATCCCCACTGCGGGCGGGGAAATCCTCTATAAAGGCAAGCGAGTCAATCGGCGCTTCAGCCGGGAGGAAATCAAGCAGTATCGCCAACAGGTGCAGATGATCTTTCAGGACCCCATGGCCAGCCTGAACGAGCGCGCCAAGGTGGACTACATCATCTCCGAAGGGCTTTACAACTTCAAGCTCTTCAAAAATGAAGACGAACGCAAGGCGAAGGTGTCCCGCGCCATGCAGCAGGTGGGGCTGCTGCCGGAGTTCGCCAGCCGGTTCCCCCACGAGTTTTCCGGCGGACAGCGGCAGCGCCTCGGCATTGCGCGCGCGCTCATCATGGAACCGGAATTCATCATTGCGGACGAACCGATCAGCGCGCTGGACGTCTCAATCCGAGCGCAGATCATCAATCTGCTCAACGAACTGAAACAGGAGCATCATCTGACCTACCTGTTCATTGCGCACGACCTGAGCGTGGTACGCTTCATCTCCGACCGCATCGGCGTGATCTACAAGGGATCGCTGGTGGAGCTTGCACCGAGCGAGGAGCTCTTTGCGCATCCGCTGCATCCTTACACACAGTCTCTGCTGCGCGCCATCCCCATGCCCGATCCCGCCCTGCGGCTAAGCGAAACTTCTGCGGCGTATGATCCCTCGGTTCACGATTACCGCGAGGATAAGCCCGCCTGGACGGAGATTCTCCCCGGTCATTTCGTCTATGCCAACAAAAAGGAATGCGATGAATACAGGAGGGCGCTGCAATGAACGGTACGCTTTTGATCGCGGGCGGCAATATCGGCGCAACCGAGCAGGGCAAAAAAGAAATCTTCTCCCGTTTTGCCGAACTGTGCGGCGGAAAGTCCGCAAAGGTTGTATTGGCGGTCTGCGCCAGCGGGGACCCGGAGGACAGCTTTTCCGCTAATCGCGAGTTGCTGCTGGAAGCGGGCGTTGGTCAGGTCGCCCTGCTGCCGCTGACCGAGCAGCCCGATCTTGTCGGCCGAAACAGCTGGACAAACCGCGCGGATCAATCCCTTCTGCCGGTTCTGGAAGGCGTCGGCGGCATCTGGTTCGGCGGCGGCGATCAGCTGCGGACAGCGCGGCTTCTGCTTCAGGCAGACGGCACGGATACTCCCGTGCTGGCCGCCATGCGCCGCCTGCTTGATGGCGGCGGGGTCATCGGCGGATCCTCGGCGGGCGCAGCAATCATGAGCCGCATCATGATCGCACGCGGGGACGACGAGGGCGCGCTGACCCTTCCCCTTTGCACCGATGCCCGCGCCTGGCAGGATCACAGCGAGGGCTTCTCCCCCGAACCGCTGCTGATCTCCCGTGGGCTGGGATTCCTTCCGCATGGCATTGTGGATCAGCATTTCAACCGCCGTGCGCGCCTTCAGCGTCTCATGGCTGCAATGGAAGCCTCAAATGAAGCGCAGGGCTTCGGCATCAGCGAAGATACTGCGTTGGAGGTCTCTCTCCCGGACGGAACCTTTCGTGTGCTCGGTTCCGCCTATGTAATGCATCTGACGCGCAAAGACGGGTGCTTCACCATCGAAAAGCTTGCAGCGGCGCACAGCGCCGTGCAATAAATTGGCTCAGGAGGAAATAATATCATGAAAACCAACAAACTTCTCGCGCTCCTTTTGGTTCTCGTTCTTGCGCTCGGCCTGACTGCAACCGGCTGCGCCAAGAAGGATCCCTTCGACGACAAGTACGCCGTAGCAGACGTTACGCTCTGCGGCACGAACACCAACGATGCCAGTTTCATGAAGGGCTTCTCCATGCAGGGCACGGCGGGTGAACTCGCATCCAACAGCGACGTTTTCAGCATTGCGATGTGCTATTCCACCGCGACGGTGGACGAAGTCAAGGCCTTCTTCACCTCCGAGCAGTTCAGCGATCCCTCCAGCTTCCTGGCGGAGATCGACGCGCTGGACCTGGACGGCAAAATCCGCAATCTCTCCGGCGACAAGCTGAGCTACTTTGACGGCAATACCTCCGACCCCATCCGCTTCTACGGCGACGCGGTGGATCTGATCAACGGCACCTCTCTTCTGCAGAATGCCGGCGAATACCACTTCTATCTGGCGACCATCGGCTACGAAAAGGTGCTGTGGGTCGGCGAAGCGGACCGCACCTTCACCATGGAGCAGAGCACGATTGATCTGGCCAACGATTTTGCCGCCGCGTTTGATCTCGTCACCGAGACCCGCCTGATGGAGGATCAGGACGTTTCCGCCCTGACGCAGGAAGAAAAGACCCAGGCCGTTCAGGACTACTTCGGCGCTCAGATCGAGGCGCTGAACCTGGGCATCACTGCCTCCGTCGTGTATGACGACAATCCCGATTACCCCGACGATTACGTCATCACCCTGACCAAGGACGGTGTGGAGTCCTCCGACTATGTCACCGTGTACTTCGGCGCAGCGGAATAATTCCTTTCTTACCCCATCACGGCTGCGGGCAGGGCGGTATGCCCCGCCCGCTTTTTTCAAAAGGAGCGAACATTTTCATGAAAAGACTCTCTATCCTGCTGCTCACATTTGCCCTTCTGTTTTCGCTGAGCGCTTGTGCAGGGACGCCGGCCGCCTCGCCCGAGCCGAATGCGCAAAGCGGCGATATATGGGTAAATCCGCATCAGAACGACTATACCCTCACCAGGCTGCGCATGGTCGGCAAGGGCGAGGACAGCTCCGGCTACAAAATCGCCTTCTTCCCACCCAGCACGCTGGAAGGCGCAGAAGGGTTCCTGGTGGGGTACAGCGTGTGCGGATTTGACGAAGTCTGGGACGCGCTTTCCGCACTCAGCCGCGATGAAATCCTGGCGCTGGATAAACCCGCCAACCGCGCTTATGTGATGACCGATTTAAGCTACTGCGACGGGGTGGGCAACACGCTCAATACCGCGCAGAAGGATCTGGTCACCGGCGAAGCGTTTACCGAAGCAGGCACGCATTATTTCTATGCGGGCGTGTTCGGCAAAGACGGCCTGCTCAGTCTGGAAAAAGCCGAGCAGACAGTTTATTTCGCCCCCACGGCGGGCAAGCTGACCTTCACCCGCTCCGGCAGCACGCTCAGCGGTTCCTTCGAAAGCGAACCCGACGGCGAACTGGAAAAGAACTATGTGTTTCTCTCCCCCAACGGCTTTAACGCGGTCAAAGAGCAGCTGGCGGCCGCCGATCCCGCGTTCATGGATGCGCTGGTGAAGGACGGCAAAGCGCTCTGTTTTGACAACGCTGCCTCGACGGAATTCACCATGGATCTTTCCTCGCAGAAAGACCTGGACGGCAATGCAGCGGATGCCGGCCGCTGCTGCTACGTTTATGTAGCCAGCGTCACGGCAGACGCGGTTGCCGGTATTTCCTATTGTTCCGACCGCCTGGTCACACCGGAAGAACTCCCCGCGTCCAGCGGGATCATCGCCGGCGGTAAGGGCATTCTCTTCCCCAACGGCGGCGCAGCCACAATCGGCGGCGGCCGCAGCTCCATCCTCTCCTCCTCGCAATCCATCTTCCGCGATTTTCCCGATACGCCGCGTGTGGCCGTAATCGGCGCTTCCAGCGGCAGCGAACGGGAGATTTGGTCCTACTTCTATCAGGACACCTCCTCCGTTCTCAGCTTTGAGCACCGCTTTGCCGAAGCAGGCTTTGAGGCGGTCTATATCCCGCTGACAGCGGGAAACCGAGATTCCATCGGCAGCGATCCCTATTGGGCGGCGCTGGTTTCCAGCTGCCATGGCGTTTATTTCACCGGAGGCGATCAGAGCCTGGGCATATACGCCCTGCAGAACGCCGACGGCACCCCGAACGCAATCGGCCTTGCTGTGCAGGACCTCTTTGCACGCGGCGGGTTCCTCTCCGGCACCAGCGCGGGAGCGCACATGCTCGGCTCTGTTTGTTATCAGGATGCGGATTCTCACGCTGTATTGACGCATCCCGTTCCCACAAATGCGGATCTGACCGCGTCCGGTGTGG
This sequence comes from uncultured Christensenella sp., assembly GCA_905193155.1. Taxonomy (GTDB): domain Bacteria; phylum Bacillota; class Clostridia; order Christensenellales; family UBA1750; genus Spyradocola. Next base: position 8,814 of record CAJJNQ010000007.1, on the reverse strand, counting down.
TGTGCGGCGAGGAAGGCGCGCTCTATCAGGGACTGCCCTGCGACAAATCCGCCAGCGGGGATTCCCTTGTCTTTGATTCTCACTTCGGCGCGCGCGGCCGCCTGGCGCGTCTGTGCGCGATGCAGCATGCCGGCGGCGCCGCTTATGCCATCGGTCTGGACGAGGCCACCGGCATCGCAATTTCCGACGGCGTCGGCACGGTCTTCGGTTCCGGCACGGTCACCGTGCTCGACAACCGCGATGCGGCCTATAAGGGCACGGACACGCATTTTGCGGTCAGCGGCCTGCGTGTCAGCCTACTGAGTGCCGGAGATCAATTCAATTTTTCCTCCGGCTGCATGCTGCCCGCCGCTTCCAAATCCGCCGTCTCCGGCAGCGCGGAGACCGAGCAGCCGGAGGATCTCCTCGCCGCCAACAGCGCGCAGACCCGCGCTCTTCTCACTTTCGCCCGCAGCGCTGATCCTTCCGCCCGATATACCGTTTCCGCAGAAGGAGATTCCTTCACCCTGACCCTGCAGAAAGAGGAGGATTTCGCCGTGTTCTCTTCCGAGAAAACCTACGCTGCCTCCGCGCTGTCCGACCTTCCCCAGACCGCGGCCGGCGGCCTGCTGCTCGACATCGAGTAAATTCCTCCCATACAAACAAACGGCAGAGAAGGCATTATGCCCTCTCTGCCGTTTTTCCGCATCACAAAAACCGACCGGTTATGCTGTTTTCATTATTCCGGATTTCCTGCGGCGTTCCGCTGGCCACGATCCGACCGCCCGCATCGCCGCCGCCCGGACCCATGTCGATCACAAAGTCCGCATTGCGGATCAGATCCAGATCGTGCTCAATGACGACGACGGTTGCGCCGTTGTCCAGCAGTGCCTGGAAAACACCCAGCAGCACCCGCACATCCAGCGGATGCAGACCAATGGACGGCTCATCGAACACAAAAACGGAATCCTCCTGCGTTTTGCCGATCTCGCCGGCCAGCTTGAGCCGCTGTGCTTCTCCGCCGGAAAGGCTCGGCGTTTCCTCTCCCAACGTCAGGTAGCCAAGGCCGAGCTGCTTGAGTATCTCCAGCCTCTGACGGACAATTTTCATCTCCTTACAGAAGTCGATCGCGGAGTCAACATCCATATCCATCAGTTCCGGCAGGGAAATGCTTGCCCCGTCCTTGTTGGTGAGCTTTACCTCATAGGCCACCCTTGCATAGCGGGAACCGCGGCAGTCCGGGCAGGGAATGCTGACATCCGGCAAAAACTGAACATCCAGACTGACGACGCCCGTTCCGTCGCAGCCGGGGCAGCGCAGGGCGCCGGTGTTGTAGGAAAAGTCGCTCGCTTTATAGCCCTTTTCCCTGGCATCGGAAGATTTGGCATACAGCTTGCGCAGCTCGTCGTGAATACCTGCATAGGTCGCAACGGTCGAGCGGACGTTGATGCCGATGGGCGTGGCGTCAATGAGCTTAACGTGCGCGATCCCTTCGGCGTCTATTGAGCGGATATGGGCAGGCAGCGCACTGCCACTGATAACTGCCTCCAGCGCAGGGACAAGGCTTTCCAGCACCATCGTGGTTTTGCCGGACCCGGACACGCCGGTGACGACCGTGAGCCGCCCCTTGGGGATATCTACCTCTAGCGGCTTTACGGTATGGATGGAAGACGTAGACAGGTGAATGGCGCCGCTCCTGAACAGTTCTTCCCCAGCGGCACAAGCACGAAGCTTCGTTTCCGCCTTTCCGGACAGAAACGACCCGATCTGCGAGGCGGGATTTTCTTCCATCGCAGGAATCGTCCCCTGCGCAATCACACGGCCGCCCTTTGCACCCGCCTCCGGCCCCATCTCCACGATCCAATCGGCTTCTTTCAGAATCTGCGTGTCATGATCGACCAGTATGACGGAGTTGCCGTCCGCCACCAGATCGTGCATGACGCCGGTCAGTCCCACGATGTTGGACGGATGCAGGCCGATGGACGGTTCGTCCAGCACATAGAGAACGCCCGTGGTGCGATTGCGAACGGCACGGGCCAACTGCATCCGCTGGCGCTCACCGGTAGAAAGCGTAGATGCCGAGCGATCCAGTGTCAGATAACCCAGGCCCAGATCCATCAGCCGCCCGGCCGCGCCTTGAAAGGCTTCGCAGATGCTCTCCGCCATCGGGCGCATTTCTTCCGGCAGACTGCCGGGAACACGCTGTACCCAATCAACCAGCCGACAAAGCGTCATGGCGCAGGCTTCATCCAGAGATATTCCCCGCAGTTTCGGCGCGCGGGCGGCGGCGGAAAGCCGTGTGCCGCCGCATTCCGGGCAGGTATCCTCTTTCAGAAACTTTTCCACCCGTTTCATGCCCTTTTCGTCCTTGACCTTGGCCAGTGCGTTTTCCACCGTGTAGACGGCGTTATAATAGGTGAAGTCCAGCTCTCCCGCCTGATTGGAGTTCTTTGCTTTATAAAAGATATGTTTTTTCACTGCCGGACCGTGATAGACGATCTCTTTTTCTTCCGCAGTCAAATCGCGGAACGGCACATCGGTGCGAACCCCCATCTCGCGGCACACATCGGTCATCAGCGACCACATCAGGCTGTTCCATGGGGCGACCGCGCCCTCGTCGATGCTGAGGGAATCATCCGGCACAAGGCTCGCCAGATTCACGTTGCGGACGCTGCCCGTCCCGCCGCAGGTCTTACAGGCGCCCTGGGAGTTGAAGGCGAGTTCCTCGGCAGACGGTGCGTAAAAATGCGCGCCGCACTGCGGGCAGATCAGTTCCTTTCCGGCCGCAACAGCCAGGGACGGCTCCAGATAATGCCCGTTCGGGCAGCGGTGGCTGGCCAGCCGGGAAAACATCAGCCGCAGGCTGTTCAGCAGTTCCGTTCCCGTGCCGAAGGTACTGCGGATACCCGGCACGCCGGGACGCTGATGAAGTGCCAGCGCTGCGGGAACATACAGCGCCTCGTCCACGCTGGCCCTGGACGCCTGCGTCATCCTTCGGCGGGTATAGGTGGAGAGCGCTTCGAGATACCGGCGCGATCCCTCGGCATACAATACGCCGAGAGCCAGCGAAGATTTTCCCGAGCCGGATACGCCCGCAATTCCAACAATTTTCCCCAGCGGAATCTCTACATCAATATTTTTGAGGTTGTGGACTTTCGCTCCACGGATCAGCATTTTATCTATCATAACGGTTTGCGCCTGCCTTGTCTTTCACTTTGTATTTCTGCCCGGTACGATCCGAAGCTCTCCCCGAATTTTCCGAAAGCGCTCCGGCACATCCGAAAGCTCCTTCTTCTGCGGCGCATTGACCGTGCCCGCCGCTTTCGCTGTTTCGTAGTACCAGCATTTGTAATCCACCATTTCCATCGCGTGCTGCAATTCTTCCATCTGCCGCTTCATGACTCCCCGCTGATGCTCAAACAGGGAAAGGCAAAGATCCATCGTATCATCGCCCTGCAGCGCCCTTTCGATATACTGCCGGATGTCTTTGACGGACATTCCGGCTTTCTTCATGCAGCCGATCCCCGGCAGCTTTGCCATTTCCCTCACCATGTAAACCATCCGGAAATTCCCTCATTTTTCAAAACCTCTTGACTTAAGGTTGGTTTTAAGTTGTAGGGCACAAAGACAGCTTAATGACATCCTACTTCTTCGGGAAGAATTTGTCAATTGCAAGGAGAAAACCCAGAATGGGCAGACCTTATATCTTCTGCCACATGATGACCGCGCTGGACGGTAAGATCATGAGCAGCTACACGGAAACGCCGCAAAGAAGTGCGGCGGGCAACTTGCTTTACAATATCGCCTTCGGAAAAGCGCCATTTTGCCATCATCCGGACTGTCTTTCCGGCAGAGTGACCACCGACGACAATTTCACCTTTTATAAAACGCCGGAGCTGGACTGCGGCCTAGCCCTCTCCAAACTGAAGGAGACATCCGCCTCACCGGAAAAGCTGACCACAAAAGTGTCTGCAATGCTGACAAACATGGGCGAAACTGCTCGACAAAAAGCGAAAGAATCAGATGGCGCAGATCTTTATCGGTAAACACGTCATGCCGCATATTCTTTCATAAAGATGTGTCGGCAGTCGTCAAGCATACCTTCAACTTTTTCCATATTCCAATCGCAGAAATTTGTCGCAATCAAGGAGGCAATGCCGTGCGTATACATTCAGCGCTGATCGTGCAGCCTGCCCGCTGCTTCGTGGCCGATGTGATATCTGTCCATCATCGCATTGCCGGATTGCTCAATCCAGGGTCTGCTTGATCTCGGAAAAGGCGTTGGGCCGCATAAAAAGGAAACAGAACAGGCGGGATTCCTCCCGCGCAAAGGAAATGGACTGCATACCGTACAGGCAGACAGCGCCGTTCTCACTCCCGCTTTTCATGTAGGACTCAAATTCCGCGACCGCCAGCGGAATCAATTCCTGTCGCAATTCCTCCATCCTCGAAAAAAAACAGCTAGACAGGCTGCGTGAAACAGCCCATTTCTTTGGCGGGCTGCTCGATGTTTACTGCACCGTACCCCTGTTCTTTCAGCAGCTTCAGCGCTGTATTCAGTTTTTTTGTAATCTGCTTCTTTGCCGGCATTGCGCTTCCTCTCAGCAAAATATAAGTTTCTCAATAACTGATTTTATTCTCATTCTCCGTTTTGTCTAGACGCAGAAAGCGCCCGGCGTGACAAATCGTCATGCCGAGCGCTTTCAAAAACTCGCCTATTTATTCAATGCCCTTCCCTTTGGGGGCGGATCTTTTCTCCGATCCGATCAAGCCTGGGGCACGATTTTGAGTTTGAGCTTTGCGGAAACTTCGGGATAGAGCTTGACGACCGCTTCGGCATCGCCGACTTCCTTGATGGTGTCGATCGAGATCTTGCGCTTATCGACCTCCATGCCGTACTTGGCTTTGAGCGCGTCCGCCACTTCCTGGTTGGTGACCTTGCCGAAGAGGCGGCCGTTTTCGCCTGCGCGCACGGCGATTTCCACCGTCATGTCGCTCATCTTCTTGGCCAGCGCCTTGGCCTCTTCCTTCTCGACTTCCTTGCGGTGGCTCTGCGCCGACTTAGCCGTCTCGATCGCGTTGAGGTTGGCATTGCTTGCCTCCACCGCCAGCTTGCGCGGGAACAGATAGTTGCGCGCGAAGCCGTCGCTCGCCTCGATGATCTGATCCTTTTTACCGGTACCCTTTATGTCCTTGAGCAGTATCACTTTCATATTTTTTCTCCTGCCTTTCTCTTTCTTAAACAAACCGCAAATTGCGGATGAGCTTACATCTCGTCGTCATCCCGATCGTCAGGTCCTTTCAGGCCGAAATCCTCCGGACGGGGACGGCCGATCTTTCGGAAGTAGAAAATCTGCTCCAGAAAGCCGATCAGAAACAGCACAGTGGGCAGCAGCACATAACCCGCGCCCATCAGCAGATAGCGCCAGCCCTTCTTCCATCCGTGCTTCTTTAGGAACCATTCACAGACGCTCAAGCCCTGCAAGCCGTAGATGTACTGCACCAAGCTCCACGCTGCGGAATAAACGGCATAGAAGCTGTCGTTGACGAGTATCAGCACCCACAGCACCAGCACGCCGAGCATCAGCACGAGGTTGAGCCTTGCCGGGATGCGCACCGTTTCCAGGTTGCACAGCGGCGTGAATTTCTCTCCCTGCCCATAGCGCGTGCGCAGCATCAGCGGAATCAGCGTGCCAAGCACCGCCATGTGCATGGCGGACTGCACGAGCATCCCGATCAGGTTCATGCGCAGTGAAAGTTCGAAACTCTCCAACAAGCTGGAAGTCAGTTCTTTGCGGGTCTGCGCGTCCAGCGCCGTCACAGGGCCGGCCAGCCCGACATCCGGCAGCACGCCCATGCTCGACCAAGTGGAGAGCATCAGGTCGTAAAGCTGGGGCGAGGCTTCCGCAACGCTTTCCAGCCCTTTGCCGATCTTTTCGCCGACCAGCGTCACAAAATCGCCCACGGTGAAGTTCAGCGCGATATAGCTCAGCGCACCGAACACCACAATCGTCAGCCCTGCATTGAGCATGGTGTAGAACAGAGGCGTTTTGCGACGCAGCTGCACGTCAATCATCACGGTGATGCCGGCCATCAGCACAAACAGCCAGGCAGCAATCGGCCAGATATTGGGATCGACCGCCAGGGTAAACAGCGCTGTGCCCAGGCAGAACGCACCCGCACCAATGCAGGCGCTCACCGGGCCGAGCCACAGCGACAGCGCCACGTTCAGCGCCATCAATACGCCGCAATAAACCGGCGCAACCGGCAGCAGGAAGCTGGAAACCAATCCCAGCGGGAACATCCCGACCGCATACACCAAAGACCACAAAAACCGCTTCGACTTGCTCATTTCCGTCTCCCTGACCTACAAAGTTGCCTAGTATCTATTGTAGCGTGAAGGATGGGGATTTGTCAACCGAAGCGGCTCCGTCAATTATGAACAGTCTATAAAAGGTTCTCCCTTATTTGTGCAGGAAACCGAACAGACCCTTCTTTTCGTAGGGCTCTTTGGAAACCGATTTAAGCTCGTATCCCGTCTCACCGATCTCCTTGCGCAGCTTTTCCTCATCCAGTTCCTGCTCGGTCAGGATCACCGTCTCACCCTTCGCGTGGGACGAAGTCACTTTTTTCACATTCGGGCAAACCTTGCGCACCGCGTCGTTGACGTGCGCTTCGCACATTCCGCAGGCCATGCCATCCACTTTCAGCGTATATTTCAACATTTTCAAGCACTCCTTCCGCAGGTTAACTATCGCTAACCACCTAAACCTATTTTACCGCTATGCTGAAGATCGGTCAAGTGCGTCCAACGTAAAAAAAGAGAAACGTCTGAATTTTTCCAGACGTTTCTCCTTGCATTTCACAACAGAAATTACTCTGCGGTGTAGGGCAGCAGCGCAACGTGGCGGGCACGCTTGATCGCGATGGACAGCTGGCGCTGATGCTTGGCGCAGTTGCCGGACATACGGCGGGGCAGGATCTTGCCGCGCTCGGTCACAAAGCGACGGAGACGGGGCAGGTCCTTATAATCGATATGCTCGATCTTATCTACGCAGAACTGGCAGACCTTGCGGCGGGGTTTACGGCCGCGAGGACGGCGAACTCTTTCCTCAGACATGGTTGTCTAACCTCCTTTATACTCAGAATGGGAGCTGGTCGTCATCATCGACCTGTGTGAAGCCCTGACCCGCGAAATCATTGGCGGGTGCAGAGGATTTGGGTGCAGGAGCGGGCGCACTGTAACCGGCGTTTCCGCCGTAGCTCTGAGAGCCGTCGCCCTGGGGCTTGGAATCCACAAACTCGCATTCGTCGCAGACAACCTCGGTAACGTAGCGCTTGGAGCCGTCCTGCGCGTCATAGGTGCGGGTCTGGATGGAACCGACAACACCGATCTTCCTGCCCTTGGTGAAGAAGCGATGCACGAAATCAGCCTGTTGACGCCAAGCAACGCAGTTGATGAAATCCGCCTCGCGCACGCCCTGCTGGTTCGCAAACCTGCGCTGCACGGCAATGCTGAAGTTGCACACCGCCGCGCCGGAAGGCGTAGTGCGGTATTCGGGATCTCTGGTCAGGTTGCCGACAAGGATGACTTTATTCATGTTGCACCGTCCTTATCATTCCTCAATACGGGTCACAAGGTAACGCATGATGTTTTCGTTGATCTGGAAGTTACGCTCCAGCTCGCGGGGGAACTCGGGCTTGGCAGAGAACTGCATCAGCACATAGTAACCCTCATTCTTGAAGTTGATGGGGTAGGCCAGACGGCGCTTGCCCCACTCATCGACCTTCTCGATTTCGGCGCCGTTGTCGGTCGCCAGCTTCTGGAACAGCGCGATCAGATCGGCACGGGCCTGATCCTCCATCGCGGCGTCGATGACGTAGAGAGCTTCGTATTTGTTCATACTTTCACCTCCTTATGGACTTTGGCATGGCCTTGCAGGTCATGCAAGGATGAATGCGCTACTTTTGATATAATACCACACCCATCCCCTTTGCGCAAGAGAAATCTCTCGCTTTTTTCGGGCTTTTTTGTTATAATACGGAGTACAGACAAAAGATATCCCGCAAAGCGAAAAAGAGGAGTTCTGTTTTATGTACACGTTCCATATTCTGACCATCGGTCATCTTTCCCGCAACCGCTACTGGGGCGAGAGCGATTCCATCGCCTACCGCAGGGCGCTGGCCACCTGCACACTGATTTCCGGCAGCGGACAGCAGATTCTGGTCGATCCTTCCCTGCCGGAAGGCGATATGCCCGAGGCACTGCTCAATGCCTGCGGCCTTCATCCGGAGGACATTACGCAGGTTTTCACCACGCATTATCACTACGATCATCACGTCTCCCCGCTGGCCTTCCCCAACGCCAAATGGATCATGCCGGAAAAAGAGTTGCGTTATCTTGAGGAAAACTGGGCGGAATACAACCGCGTATTCCCGGCGGACAAATTCGAAACGCTGGCGCACTGCTCCCCCGCGCCGCAGTTCCTCGCACCTGGCATTGAGGTCGTGCCGCTGCCCGGACACACCGAAGGGCTCTGCGGCCTGCGCTTTGACGCACCGGAGGGGCGGATTCTGCTGACCGGCGACGCGATCATGAACCGCGAATTCTATCAGGCAGGCGAACCTTATCTGTTCGGCTGGAATGACGATATCGGCCGCGCCACCATTGCTTCTGCCGCGGGTATGGCGGACGTCATCATCCCCGGCCATGGCGAAGCCTTCCTCGAAGCGCCCTGGCGCAAAAAAGCGTAAAACCAGTCAAAAAGCGGATGAGCTTTTGAACCGCACCCCATTTGTTAGACAGTATGGTATACTACTAACGAATGGGGTGTT